>NZ_JAIHOM010000133.1 GCF_026130165.1 Spirulina subsalsa FACHB-351
GGGAGTTGAGGATGGGGGGCGGGGGTGACGTGGAGATAGGGGATGGGGGTGGGGTGGGTGTCGGGGGAAAGTTGGAGGACGTGGGGCAAACTCATTAAGGGAATATAGCTGTGGAAGTCTTCAAGATTGACGGGGCCGGGGGGGAGGATTTGGTCAATGCCGGGGACTGAGGCTAAAAGTTCTCTTAATTCGGGGACGCAGATGAGGAGAACACGACTACAACGTTGGGCGGCTAGGGGGAGATAGCGGATAAATTGGATGGCATCTCCGGCGCCTTGTTCGGTGTGGATGAGTAGGGTTTGCTGGGGTAGGGGGCGACCATCCCAGCGCGGATGGGGACAGTCAAAGGGGGTAAATTCGGGGGTTTGCCAGCGCCATTCGCACTCTTGAAAGCCTTCTGTCCATTGCCCCAAGGTTAATAAGGCCATGCCGAGGTTAAAGTGGATGGTGGGGAGGTCGGGACGGAGTGCGATCGCCTGTCGATAATGAGCAATGGCTAAAAGCATTTGATTCTGGGCATTGTAGAGAATCCCCAAGTTGTTATAACTTTCGGCGTGGTGGGGGTCAAACTCTAACACTTGGCGAAACTGGGCGAGGGCGAGATGATGGGTTTTAGGGTCTTCTCGATAAAGCACCCCCAAATTATACAGGGCGGGGATATAGTCGGGTTGTAAGGCGATACAATCCTGATAATGGGCGATCGCCTTTTCCCGTTCCCCTGCTTCATAGGCCTCATTGCCCAACTGAAACAGATAATCCGGCGAATTCATCGCCAACTCAGGGGACGGATGCACCACCTCCCGTAACGCCTCATCGGGCAGCGCAAAAGACGTTTTCAGTAACTCCTCATCCCACTCAATTAACTCCGGGAAGCGAATCCCCGGCAGAACCTCCACCGCAAAAACTTCCTGTACGGCATCCTCGAAGCGCAGGAAGGCCACCGTTTCCCCCCGGTCGATATCCACCACCCAAACCCCACAACAACGCTCTGCTTGCTGACTAATGGGAATTCCACTAAACACCGCCGTTTCTCGCACTTGAGAAAGTCCCACAAATGCCCAGCGACCATAAAAACTCAGCCCTCGCGTAAACCCCGGCAACAGGGCCACAGGAGTTAATTTCCCGGTGTTGAGGTCTACCGTCGCTAAACTCCCTTTCCCTGACTCTAGCACCCAGAGACGCTCATCATACCACCGAGGAGAGTGGGGCATCGAGAGGCCTTGAGTCATAATCTCATTACTGGGAATATCCATCAGAATCCCCCCCGTGGCCTTGGTTTTCCGCCATCCTTCTGGGGTATTCGTCGCCCCCAAGGCCGTCACATATTGGGGTTGATTCCGCGGCCCCACCGCCAAACCATTGAGGTGACAACGGTCTTCTAGAGCATAGTGGGTAATAAAAGGAGGTCGCCAGCGAGGGACAAAACTAGAACGATCTTCGAGGGTACAGAGACAGGAAAAACGGGTATTAATAAACCATAATTCCTCATCAATATAGGTCATTTCGTGAACATCAATATCCCCCGTGATGTGGGTTTTGCGGGGTAGATAACAAGCGTCATGGGGGGCTTCTTCTTCCAGTCGTGGAATCACGGCCGGAATATTGCGCAATTCGATAATCTGAAAGTGGGTTCCAATGGCCAAGCGGTTAACATCTCCCGCCATCCCCATTGGTTTATCAAAAACTCGAAAATGAGTATTTAAGACTTCTCCCTCACTCCGCAAAATGACCACTTTTCCCGCTTGGTAAGTTGACACAACTAGGGAGATCCCTAGTTGGTTTAGTAGGTGAGGAAAATTGCTCGTGTGGACACTACTTAAAGGATTGGTCATGGCAGATTTTTCTAGATATCACGGTTTTGAGCAACCCAAATTACGGTACTATTTACAAAGTGGTTCAACCAAGGAAAGGGAGAGAAAATTTTACGAGTAATGGTTAGTCTATTTTGCAAAATCTGCTCAACTTTTTGGTAATTAAAGCCTTTATGTCCTTTTAATTCGGCATCTAAACTATGGGAGGAGGGGAAACTTTCCACATCCCAGAGCATGGCGGCGGAAAATAGTTCGCGGGGGGTGTAACGTTCGTAACCGTAATTACCTTTTAAGTTGGCGAAGTAGCGACCGATTTGTTTAAATAATAAAGATGGACCGACTTCAATGGGAACGGAAATAATAAAGGTGGCTTGGGGCTTACAGTAGGGTAAGACTAGATCAAAAACCTGCTCGATATTGTTAACGTGTTCTAATGTTTCTGTACAAATAAATAGATCGCAACTTTTGGGTTCAATAAATTGAGCCAGATTGTGGGGAAAACAGTATTGTAAATCAGCAATGCTTTGTAGATTTTCGGCGCAGGCGTTGAGCATATAATCATCTACATCAACGCCAATCCCGGTTTTAATCCGTTGTTGTTCGTAGGCGGTTTTTAACAGCCAACCGTCTCCACAACCGTAGTCTAAGGCTTTTTCATAACAAGTTTCTTCTAAGAGGTCTAAGACTACTTTAAAACGGGATTGATGGGCTAAACGGGTGAGGGAGGTTCCCTGTTGAAGTAGACGCCGAGAGTAGGACATGGGGAATAGTTAATAGGTAATGGGGAATAGGTAATAGGTAATAGGGGATTAATAATTAATAAATGGGGGCTTAAATGGTTACGGTTGGGGGAGGGGTTGGTGTTGAATAATGGCTTGATAGGCTGTTAATAGGGATTCTGCGATCGCCTGCCAATTGTAACGAGATTGTCCAAGTTGGCGACCATTGACTCCCAAGGTTTGACGTAAGGTGGGAGATGCCAATAATTCGGCGATCGCACCAGCTAAAGATTCAACGGCTCCAGATACCACCCGCCCGGTGTTTCCTTGGATAATATCCGGGGCAATTTGTACCTCTGGGGTGACAATAACAGGCAGTCCGTTGGTCATGGCTTCCGCTACGGCTATGCCAAAGTTTTCTGAAAACGAGGGTAACACAAATAAATCGGAACCCTGAAGTAATAATTGTTTGGCTTCCCCGGTGACAAATCCGGTGAAAGTAGTACAGTCCTGTAGATTGAAGTCTAGCACCTGTTGTTTTATCTGGTTTACATAGTCTTCATCTCCGGATCCCGCTAGGAGTAAATGGAAGGGAGGACGAGGAGAAAGGTATTGGAGGGCTTCTAGGAGTAATTCGGGGCGTTTTTTGTAGTGTAACCGGGATAAAAACAGGATAATGGGGGTTTCTGGGGCGATATTGTAGGTTTGACGGAGTTTTTGCGGGGCATCGGGCCAGAGGGGAGGAGATTCTACTCCTAGGGGGAGGGTGAGGGTGGGGGCAGTAATGCCGAAGTTGCGCACGTCTTCCACCTCTCCGGGGGAGGTACAATGAACGGCGGCGGCTTGATTGAGGTTGAGACGTTCAATCAGTTGGGCATACATTTGTTTTTTGCGGCGACTTTGGGCTAAAGCCCAGGGGGCTAATTGTCCCATGCTGCGGACGGTGTAGGGAATTTTTTGGTGACGGGCGATCGCACCTGCACAACTCGACCCATAGGAAAAGAGATAATGAAGATCCAAAACGTCGTAATGATGAAGGTTTTGCCATAGCCACTTTGTCCAAGTCAGGGAGAACAAAAACCCCCGATCTCCCCCTAAACTCACCTGAGAGAAAGGACTACTAAAGCGGGGGAAAAACCACACGGGAACCCCTTCATAGTCCACCCGTTCTCCCAGAGGCACATCTAACACCCCGGGACCATGATCATTGGTGGCAGTAATTTCCGCCTCCACACCGCGATCGCGCAAGGCCTTGACCAAATTTAACGCCACAGCCGTCGGTCCCCCGCGTAGAGGAGATAAAGAGGGAATGACGTGGAGAATTCTAGTCATGGTGAGAGGGTACAGGCAAAAAAACAATTGTCAATTATCCATTGTCAATTGTCAATTTTCTAACCCTTCAAGTTTCTAATATCCAATCCGCTTAATCAACCCTATTCAGTTATTGCGAAGGTAATAAAAAGCCGTCCTGAAGGACGGGGCTTGTATCCCATTATTTTCGGTCACGCAGTAGAGTGAAGCAATCTCTGCTATCTCGCTAGTCCTGGCGATTGCTTCCCTACGGTCGCAATGACAAGTGTTCACCTGGCAAGTGTTTAACCGGACTTGATATAAGCTTCCCATGGGACTTGAACCCACAACCTTTCCATTACGAGTGGAATGCTCTGCCAATTGAGCTAGGGAAGCAGGATTACACCAATTCTGACCGTAATCACAGCCCGCGCCGAACTCAAGCCCACGGAGGCTAGATGTTCATTGCAGTTTTTCACTATAACAGATTCTTGCAAATTCGTCGAGGTTAGGAAACCCATCCATATAGAGAGTAAACTGGGAGAAGAGGTAAGATAGCATTTCCCCACTATCCCCCAATAGAAGCTCTATCCCCCGCCAAACCCAAACACTAACCACAAATTCACCTTTTCCTCGTTTTTCCATGACCAATCCTCAAAGTCAACGTCCCCCGATGAGTCCAGAAAAATACGCTCGTCTCAAAGCTGAAGCGAAAGCACCCTATCGGGGTTTACGCAAATTTATTTATTTGGGATTTGGTGCATCGGGGTTAATTGGAGCTTTTATCTTTTTGACTCAACTCTTAGCAGGGCGAGATGTGAGCGCCGCGTTACCCAATTTTGCCCTACAAATTAGTGTGGTTGCCTTGATGGTCAGTTTGTATCGCTGGGAACAACGCAAAGACCATAAATCTTAACCAAAGGGTTTTCATTCTTGAATCTTCTCAACTATTGCACTCCAACAAAACCTATCCTAGAACTGGGCATTGGCAATGGGGAATTGATTCTTGATACATTGGGAGTGTTACTCCCCTCCTGCTTGTTCTTGTGATCTACGATTTAGCGGGGCTTAAAGCTCATGAATCATATTGACGAAAAACTCGGCCTCTATCAAATTTTTCTCAAACTGTATGAACAGAATCGAGGGTTATTAGATGAGATTCTCAACCTCGAAATTGCGGGAGATTCCGGTTTAGCCACTTGGTCAGAGAATCATGTTATTGCGGTAATTGAACCCTCCCAAACCTACTTGATAACGAATTTAGGCTGTGGGGTGATGCAGAAATTTTTGCAAAGTGAGGGCATCTGGACTATTGGCAGAGGTCAGGATTTAGTCTTATCCATTCCTGACGAACATCTTTCCCGACATCATGCGGCCATTCAATATTTGCCCACCGAGGGGTTTTATCTCTACGATCTCAATAGTACCAACGGCACGTTTGTCAATCATGAATGGGTACAAGATCGGGTTTTGTTACGAGAGGGCGATCATGTCCGTTTAGGGAGTTTAGTCTTTTCTTTCTTTGTTTGTCGAGAAGAAAAACAGTTACCTGTTGTTCCCTCAGATGTGGCGAGAATGTTGGAACAGAGGCGAATTATTCATAAAACCGCCCATAGCGATCGCATTCCAAAAGGCAAAATCAAAGATGAACCCACTAATCCCCTCTTTGACCCATCCGATATGATGGGCTGGGATGATTACCTCCCCCCTACCGCCCCCGGTGGACTCACCCCAGAACAACAAGCCCAATTATTAGACCGTTTTTATCATGAAGAGGACGAGGGAAAAACATTCACTGAAGAGTAGGGCGTGGGGGAGCAGGGGAGCAGGGGAGCAGGGGAGCAGGGGAGAGGGGGAGCAGGGGAGCAGGGGAGCAGGGGAGAAATTATCAATTCCCGATTCCCGATTCCCGATTCCCCGACAACCTATTCCTCCTCAGCCCCTCCCTCACCATCATCTCCCCGTTTCGAGGACTTCAGCGAAGTGGCATCAATGGGAACCCCCACCTGTAACTGTTCCCGCACCTCCTGTTCCACCTTCGCGGCAACTTCCAGATTTTCCTCCAAATATTTCACCGTGTTATCACGCCCTTGGGCAATATTTTCCCCCTTGTAGCTATACCAAGCGCCTTTCCGGGTGACAACATTGGTTTGTTCGGCAATGTCCAACATACAACCCATGCGGGATATCCCGTGACCAAAAATAATGTCAAATTCTGCGACTCGGAAAGGAGGGGCGACCTTATTTTTCGCCACTTTCACCTTAGCCCGGATGCCATATTCCCCCTCACTTCCTTTTTTCAGGGTTTGAATCCGCCGAATATCTAACCGCACCGAAGCATAAAACTTGAGGGCATTTCCCCCCGTCGTCACTTCTGGACTGCCGTAGGTGACACCGATTTTCTGGCGCAGTTGGTTCAAGAAAATCACCGTCGATTCTGATTTCCCGACGTTTCCAGCAATTTTCCGCAAGGCTTTACTCATCAAACGGGCTTGTAATCCTACCTGAGTATCCCCCATTTCCCCTTCAATTTCTGCCCGGGGAACTAAGGCCGCCACCGAGTCAATCACAACTACATCCACCGCGGCCGAACGCACCAGTTGATCCACAATTTCTAAAGCGGATTCTCCGGTATCCGGTTGGGCCACTAATAAATTCTCAATATCTACCCCTAAAGCGGAAGAATAGGCGGGATCTAGGGCGTGTTCCGCATCCACAAAGGCGGCAATTCCCCCGGCTTTTTGGACTTCGGCGATCGCGTGTAAAGCTAAGGTGGTTTTCCCAGAACTTTCTGGCCCGTAGAGTTCAATAATCCGACCTTTCGGGAGTCCGCCCCCGAGGGCTAAATCAAGGGTTAACGCTCCGGTGGAAATGGTTTCCACCCGCATCCGCGTTGCATCCCCTAGCCGCATAATCGCGCCCTTGCCAAAGTTGCGCTCTATTTGGCTCAGGACGGCTTTCAATGCCTTGTCTTTTTCGGGGTTTTTGGTGATCGTAGCCATTAATGCCTCTGTGACAAACGTTCAAGTTCTAGCAGTCAAGTTCTAGCAGTCTCGTCTCAATCCACCCAAGGGGGGCGAGAACCACCTTGGGCTTATTGTGACGAAAATTGACTAAAAAATCAAGGCCTACAAAACTTTTTCTAGAAACTGTTGAGCGCGATCGCTTTTGGGGGAACTAAAAAACTCGTCGGGGGGTGCATCTTCAGCAATTTTCCCCCCATCGAGGAAGAAAATCCGATCGGCGACTTCCCGCGCAAAGCCCATTTCATGGGTAACAATGGCCATCGTCATCCCACTTTCAGAGACTTGTTTCATCACGTCGAGAACTTCCTTCACCATTTCCGGATCTAGGGCGGAGGTGGGTTCATCAAAGAGCATGACATCGGGTTCCATTGCCAAAGCACGGGCGATCGCAACCCGTTGTTTTTGTCCTCCAGACAGACGGGAAGGAAAGACATCCGCCTTTTCCTCCAACCCCACCCGCTTTAACAAATCGAGGGCTTTCTGACTCGCCTGGGCCTTGGGCATTTTCTTCACCGTTAGGGGGGCATACATGACATTTTTTAACACCGTCATATGGGGGAATAAATGGAAATGTTGGAACACCATGCCCACATTTTGTCGAATTTTCATTACATCCACATTAGGGGCTGTAATTTCCTCCCCATCAATATAAACCTTGCCCGATGTAGGCATTTCCAGCAAATTCAAACAGCGCAAAAAGGTAGACTTTCCACAGCCCGAGGGACCAATTATTGCCACCACTTCCCCCCGCCTAATTTCTGTGGTAATTTCTCGCAAAACTTTTAGACTGCCAAAGGACTTATAGAGCCGATCCACTTGAATAGCAACAGCCTTATCTGTTTCTGCTTTAACCATCTTCTCTCCCTCTTAACTACTCCTGCGTAACTGATTTTCTAAGATTACTGATGCCACCGTTAATATCATCACCATGACATAATAAATCACCGCCACTAAGAGCAAGGGTTCAAAATAAACATACTTCTGCGCCCCCACAATTTGCGCCCGTCGTAAGAGATCCTGCGCCCCAATGGTAGACACCAACGTTGAATCCTTCAACAGGGCAATACTTTCATTCACTAAAGCAGGCAAAATATTCTTAATGGCTTGGGGCAAAATAATATCTAACATCAGGGGTTTATAACGCACCCCCAAAGACATAGCCGCCTCAGCTTGCCCCCGATCAACGGCTAAAATACCCGCCCGAATCACCTCAGAAATATAAGCCCCGGAATTGAGGGTAAACGTAATCACCCCCGCTTCAAATCCAGAAATGTTATAACCTGTTAACTGGGGTGTGGCAAAATAGATCAGGGAGAGTGTCACCAGTAAAGGCGTTCCCCGAAAAATTGAGGTGTAAGCCATGCCAAACCAATAGAGGGGCTTAAAACTGGAGATTTTAAATAGAGATAAGATTGTCCCCCAAATAAACCCCAAAACAGCCGATATTAAGGTAAATTGTAAGGTGACATTAATCCCCGTTAAAATAAAGGGGATAGACTCCGCAATACGAGCAAAATCAAGATTCATTTGTGCTAACACTAAACTCGATGGCATCAGTCCATTCACTCCCCACAAAATATTATTCATCAAACTTATTGATTCTCCCCTGCTTCTTGTGCGGCGTAGTAATCTTCAAACCATTTTTGAACCAGTCGATCTAATTCGCCACTTTCCCGCATTTCGGCTAAGACTTCATTGAATTTTTCCACTAACTCTGAACCTTGGGGGAAGGCAATGGCTGAACCTGCTGCCTCTTGATTTTCAATGGTGGTAAATTCCAAATCCGGGTTATTTTGAATATAGCCCTTAGCGACGGTATCTTCCACAATAGCGGCGTCAATGCGTCCGGCTTTAATTTCCTGCACTAATTCACTCACTCGGTTGCGAGATTCAATGGTCATAGCGGGAAATTCTTTGGCTTGTTCTTTAGTGGTTTGTTCTTGGGTAGAACCTAACTGCACCCCTACCCGTTTTTCGGCTAAATCTTCAAAGGTTTTAAAACCACTCCCAGCCCGAGCCACAATGGTGTTTTTGGCTTCATAATAAATATCAGAAAAAGCGACACTTTGTTTTCGTTCTTCTGTTGGAGTCATACCTGCCATGGCAAAATCCGCCCGATTGGACTGTAGCGCGGGGATAATACCATTAAAGTCCATATCATTGATTTGTAGGCCGTAACCCAGCTTATCGGTGATATATCTGGCAATATCGATATCAAAGCCTACAGGTTCACCTAAACCCCGCCCAGTTTCGTAAAATTCATAGGGGGGGTAGTCGGCAGAAGTGGCCATGACGAGAATGGGTTTTCCGTCTTCGGTTGTAGCGGTTTGATTGGTACATCCGGCGATCGCACCGATGCTCAAAGAAGCGGCAAAACCTAGGGTAAATAGAAATAAGCGGCGTTTCATAACGATTTGGGTCAAAGTGAATACTTAAGAATATATCCAATCTCCCATTTTGTAGAAGGCAAGGACTAGAATTTTCGGTGATCCGCAGGGGGGTATGGTAAGGTTTCACCAACGCACAATCCCCGCAAAGAGCCGATATTGCCCTGATGGATGAGGGAGTTTAGGCCGCGAATTGTTCCCTGATTAACCCCGTGAAATCCTCCCTACGCTCCCCTATCGGGAGAGCGCGGGGCTTCTCTAAGGTGATAATTGTCTACTCCATTCTCAACCTGAAATTCGAGCTTTGCTTCTATTTGAGGTGTTATTTTGGGTCTAAAATGTAAGAGAGATTGGGCGCGTCCTGATGTTCCAATGTATTGCTGAAAGCGACCAGCCATCATCTCGTTAAGCATTTTAAAGAAGGAGACTAAGATTACTTTTACCCGCCCCATTCGCACCAATTAATATATTCAAAGGCTGCAATTGCAGATCCATCTCTTTAATCGATTTGAAGCCATTAAGGGTTAGTTCTTGTAATCTATTCAAAGGTCAAACTCCCAACGATGCGATTGTGTTGTTCTAATTTAGATTGGCAAACAATTCTATCATGCCCTCTCATGTTTCCCTGAATAGTTTAATACAAAAAACTAACGAAAGGGGTTTGATTGGTAGATCCGGCGATCGCATTTTTAAAATTTGGGAAAGGTCGCCATCTGGGCAAACTTAACATGGGAGACTGATTTAGTACAAAAAAACTATTTTCTCCCCTTAAACCCGGCTTAATCTCAAAAATATGTAAAATTGAGCGGTTTCTCTGAACTAACTTTGCTAAAGTGATTCAGCACCAATGATTGCGAGGCACCAGAGGAGTCTGAGAATTATGTCGCTTATCGTTCAGAAATATGGGGGAACTTCCGTTGGGACAGTAGAACGGATTCAAGCGGTGGCAGAACGAGTCCAGAAGACGGTACAAAAGGGAAATTCTGTCGTAGTGGTGGTGTCGGCAATGGGCAAGACCACCGATGCTTTAGTGAAGTTAGCCCATGATATTACCGACTCTCCCAGTCGTCGAGAAATGGATATGTTGCTCTCGACTGGGGAGCAAGTGTCGATTGCTCTGTTAAGTATGGCGCTGCAAAATCTCGGACAGCCTGCAATCTCCCTCACGGGGGCGCAAGTGGGCATTGTCACAGAAACAGCCCACAGTCGAGCGCGGATTTTGAATATTAAAACCGAACGGATGCGCAAACATCTGGATGAGGGAAAAGTGGTGGTTGTGGCGGGATTTCAGGGCATTACCGAAGGGAATGAGATGGAGATCACCACCTTGGGACGTGGGGGGTCGGATACCTCGGCGGTGGCTTTGGCGGCGGCGTTACAGGCCAGTCAGTGCGAAATTTATACCGATGTGCCGGGGATTTTGACCACAGACCCCCGTATTGTGCCGGAAGCCCAGTTAATGGATGAAATTACCAGTGATGAGATGCTGGAGTTGGCCAGTTTGGGGGCGAAGGTGCTGCATCCTCGGGCGGTGGAAATTGCCCGCAACTATGGGATTCCCTTGGTGGTGTTGTCTAGTTGGACCGATGACCCCGGAACGCGGGTGGTGTCTGGTTTACCCCAGCCTCGCTCCTTGGAAAATTTGGAAATTACCAAGGCGGTGGATGCTATCGAATTTGACCCAGCCCAGGCGAAAATTGCCCTGTTGCGCGTGCCGGACCGCCCGGGGATTGCGGCCAAGTTGTTTGGGGAAATTGCCCGGCAAGATGTGGATGTGGATTTAATTATCCAGTCGATTCATGAGGGGAATAGCAATGATATTGCTTTCACGGTGGTCAAGGGGATGTTGAAGCCGGCCGAAGCGGTGGCCGAGGCGATCGCACCTGTTTTAAGATCCCACCCCTCCACCGCCCCCGATGAGGCCGAGGTGATGATTGATCGCACCATTGCCAAGGTGAGCATTGCCGGGGCGGGCATGATTGGCCGTCCGGGGATTGCCGCCCAAATGTTCCAAGCCCTCGCCGAGGCTCAGGTGAATATTCGCATGATTTCCACCTCGGAAGTCAAGGTGAGTTGTGTGATTGATGCGGTCGATTGCGATCGCGCCATCCAAGCCCTCTGTCAAAGTTTTGAGGTCAACACCTCCCCCATCCAACTCACCCCACCAGCCCCCAACGGCAAAGCCGCCCCCCCCGTGCGTGGTGTCGCCCTAGACCGCAATCAAGCCCGTCTCGGCCTACGTCATGTCCCCGACCAGCCCGGCATGGCCGCCCAAATTTTCGGCCTCCTCGCCCAAGAAAACATCAGCGTAGACATGATTATTCAATCCCAACGCTGTCGTATTATTAACGGCATCCGCACCCGAGATTTAGCCTGTACCGTCGCCCAAGGAGATGCCGAAATAGCCCGAAAACTCCTCGCCGCCCAGGTGTCCCAGTGGGGAGGAGGCGAGGTTTCTGTAGATAGTGCGATCGCCAAAGTCAGCATCGTCGGCGCAGGCATGGTCGGTCATCCCGGCGTCGCCGCCAAAATGTTTGAAGCCCTCGCCCAGCACCAGATCAACATTCAAATGATTGCCACCTCAGAAATTAAAATCAGTTGCGTCGTCGCCGAAGAACAAGCCGTAACCGCCCTCAAAATCATTCATGATGCCTTCGGCCTCGCCGGGAAATCTAAACTAGAAGTTCCCGTTTAACCCAATGAATCTGGTAGACCTCCTCCAAATTCCCGTCTGCCAAACCCCAGATACCCTTGCCCTCTGGGATGGTTCTGCCAAACGCCCCCGTTGTCTCACCTTTGCCCAACTCGATGCTCAGGTGCAACGGGTGGCTCTTTTTCTACAAAACCAAGGTCTCCAGCCCGGTCAAGGAGTTTTAGTCCTCCAACCCCTCTCCGCCGAACTCTATATCATCCTCGGCGCCCTCTTTCGTCTCGGTCTCGTCGCCCTCTTCCTCGACCCCTCCGCAGGCATCCCCCACCTTAACCACTGTTGCCAACTCTTCCCCCCCCACGCCCTCATCGCCACCAGCAAAGCCTACAGCCTCCTCCCCCTCTCCGCCCCCCTACGTCACATTCCCCTAAAAATCGCCATCGGCCTCCCCGTCCCCGGTACCCTCTCTTGGCACCATCTCCCCCCACCAGACC
>NZ_JAIHOM010000134.1 GCF_026130165.1 Spirulina subsalsa FACHB-351
TACGGTAGGGCATACCGGAACTCACGCTTGGGGAGAGATTCCCTCTGGCTTGGTTGGATACGTCCTGCCAAGTTAAGGAAACTCGTTGAACCAAGAATCCCTCGCTTTCAGCGATGGGAGTGTCAATAAGCAGCAGAAGTTTTGACTAGAGTCTGCTGAATAACTTGGGGGGCAGGGGAGAACTTCAATCCCGAAAGTTGAGGATATAATCATCAACAACTGAGAAATACGAGACACGGGGGAACCGAAAATGTCAGTTAAACTCACTGCCAATACTAGCCCCGAAACCGCTACGGAAACGGAATGGGAACCCCCCATGCCGCCGACAGATTTGATTTTTGATGATGGAGAGCCTTTGGAAAGTAACCGTCACCGCATTGCCATGAACGTCCTGATCCGGTCATTGCAACAGGCTTGGCGCGATCGCCATGATTTCTACACGGGCGGGAATATGTTCATTTACTACAGCAGCGAACAAGCAAGGAACCGAGATTTCCGAGGCCCAGATTTCTTTGCTGTATTAGATGTAGATGGCACCACAGAGCGACAGGGTTGGGTAGTATGGCAGGAAGGGGGTCGCTATCCAGATGTGATTGTTGAGTTGATGTCGCCGAGTACCGCCCGAGTCGATCAGGAAAGCAAAAAGGATATTTATGAACAGATATTCCGCACCCCAGATTACTTTGTATTTGACCCGTTTGTAGCCAATTCTTTGCAGGGATGGCATTTAGAGAGTTCCCAAGGGTATCAGCCCTTGGTAGCCAATGAGCGAGGTTGGTTGTGGTGTGAAAGCTTGGGCTTTTGGCTGGGAACTTGGTCGGGAACCATTGACCGGGAGGAGGCCGTTTGGTTGCGGTTTTACGATACCGACGGGAATTTAGTCCTGTTACCTGAAGAAGCTGAACGCCAAAATGCTCAAGCTGCCGAACAACGAGCCGAAACCGCCGAACAACGAGCCGAAACCGCCGAACAACGAGCCGAAACCGCCGAACAACGAGCCGAAACCGCCGAACAACGGGCCGAACGTCTGGCGGAAAGGTTGCGATCGCTCGGTTTAGACCCAGAGGAACTATAAAAGAGGCGATCGCGCAACATCTACTCTATTGTTCATCTGTCTATGAGGAGTCGAAAAATACACTGGATCACATCTTGTCTGATGACTAGCTTAGGACTGTTGCTCCCTTGGGGTGTTCTTCTCCTGTCCCCTCTGTCCCCCGTCGTCTTGGCTCAAAATCGAGAGGAAGAAACCAATATCTGGGTTTATGAACAAACCAGTCCGGCCGTTGTCTTTCTGGAAGGAAAACAAGGTCATGGCAGTGGGAGTATCATTCGGGCGGATGGTCTAATTTTGACTAATGCCCACTTAGTAGACTCAGAACAAAACGTGAGGGTGATTTTAGCTGATGGTCGCCGTTTACAGGCTAAGGTGATTCGTCTCGACCGGGATTTAGATTTAGCCCTGCTGCAAATTCCCTCAGTGGGTCATTTGCCCACTCTCCCCTTGGCCTCTGGGGGGTCGGTGCGGGTCGGTCAACGGGTGTTTGCCATTGGCAATCCTTTTGGTCAGTTTCAAGGCACCTTTACCACGGGGATTGTCAGTCGTTTAGATTCTGAACAGGGGTTTATTCAAACTGATGCCGCCATTAATCCGGGGAATTCTGGGGGGCCTCTGCTCAACAGTCAGGGGGAATTAATTGGGGTAAATACAGCGATTTATACTCATGGGGGCAATGGGGGGAATGTGGGGATTAATTTTGCGATCGCCCTAGACTCTATTCAGACCTTCCTCGCTACCTTGCCCCATCAGACCCCCTCTCGCCGGGCTTCCCCCCGTCTCCTGACCCTCAATGGGGAAGCCCGACCAGGCCGCCTCACTCCCCAAAGTCAGGTTCTCACCTCGGATAACAGTTTTTATAATGTCTATGCTTTCCAAGGTCAGGCCGGGATGGACGTGGAGATTGTCCTGCGCAGTGGTGAGTTTGATGCCTATTTAATCCTCGTCGCCCCCGATGGCCGCCACTTGGACGAAGATGATGATAGTGCCGGGGGCCGTGATGCCCGGATTGTCGCCCAACTGCCCGAGGATGGAGTGTATTTAATTCTGGCCAATGCTGCCCGACCGAAAGAGGTCGGGCGTTATACCTTAGAAGTCAGTGCCGTCCAAGCCTCGCCCTTTAGACCCCGATTACAAAGTGCTGCCGGGTTTCTGATTCTGGTTGAAGGGGTGTTATCTTCAGATACCGGAGGGCGTTTACAGGATGGCAGTTTATACCGAGAATATAGCTTTCTAGGTCAGGCGGGACAGGTGGTTACGGTTCATTTGGCAAGTCCTGATTTTGACCCCTATGTGATTGTGATGGACTCCCAAGGGCGCAAATTAGCGGAAAATCATAATCTCCACGCCAAAACTACGGATTCGGGTCTGACGGTGCGGCTACCGATTACTGACCGTTATCGCGTCCTCGTCAATGCCTACGACCCTCGGGGAGAGGGTCGTTATGTGTTGAGAGTGCGTTAGGGTCAAGAGGGCTTCTGGTCGGCTTGGTGGGCTTGTACGGCTTCAATGAGCGATCGCACTTCCGCCGTCCCTTCCGAAGGATCAAAAGTCAAGGGCATTTTCCGGGCCCGTAACACTTGTAACCCCACCGGGGCTAAACTGAGTAGGCCTTTAACATCTCGGAACGAATTGCTCACCACCCGCAGGGCAAACTGACGTTCATCAATCCAGCCCCCCTGTTTCACCAAATCAATTAAAACCTTGCGGTGACGAATAGGACGACTGGCTTGAGCATCATGACGGGCGAGAATTTCCCCCTTAATCTTACCGATTTGATCCATCGGGGCCACTTCCATCGGACAGACTTCATTACACAAATAACAGCGCGTACAGCCCCACACTCCTGTTTTTGGGTCATTGTATTGCTCTAAGCGGCTTTCAAGTTGATTGTCTCGGGAGTCTGCGATCGCCCGATGCGCCTTCGCCAGAGCATGAGGCCCCACAAACTCCGGATTCACCGCCCGCGCATTACATTCCGAATAACAAGACCCACACATAATACAATTGCCCATCTGATCCAGCTTCGCCCGTTCCTCGGGACTTTGCAAAAACTCCCGCTCCGGAATCGCCCGCCCCGCCGTACTAATATAGGGTTCAACCGCCTCCAAATTATCCCAAAACGGCTGCATATCCACGATCAGATCCTTAATAATCGGCAAATTTCCCAGAGGAGCAATAGTCATTTCCGGCACATTTCCCCCCGTCTCCCCCTCTCCAGATTGTTCGCGAATCTTTTCTAAACGTCCCAATTCCCCAGCGATATTTTCCTTACAAGCTAAGGCAGAACGCCCATTGATTCGCATTCCACAACTGCCACAAATTGTATTGCGACAATTTTTCCGAAACGCTAAAGTCCCATCCTGTTCCCACTTAATCCGATTCAAACAATCCAAAATAGTAGTAGCAGGTGTCACCTCTAGCGTATAATTCTGAACTCTGGGGGCTCCATTTTGAGATTGGCGCAGGATTTTAAAATTGACTTGCATATTGAAAAAAAATGTAAGACTTGAAATGACCAGAGAAAATTCACCATTGAGTTGAGCCTCCCCAGTAGCGGATAAACCTCAAGAGAGAGGGCCGTTTTTCCCACTCCCGACCCGGAAAATCCTCCCTCTCCTTATGAAATCCCTCCCCTTTCAAACATTAGGCTGCTCCCCCCAGATTCATTTTCTCTCCTTTCTTTATGCTACACCTTCCTCACCCTCCCCAGAACAGGATTTTTACCCCGCCATAACCCATCCCCTACCTCTAATTTGGGGCGCATCCTTTCTCCCCTTCTCCCCTTGTTAACTTTTATTTCTCCTAAGAGGGCAACAGATGATCCCCCGGGATCAATTTGGGCAAAACTTCCCCCTCCTCTCCCGAGATCCCCCTCCCCCTTGAGGATTTTTGCAGCTAAGTAAACCCCTGACCTCCCCAATTTTTAGATCCCAGAAAATAATCCGCAAAAATATTTGAAAAAATTCTAGATTTTAACTTCTTTATCAGATATGATGGGAAAATAGTCGTCAATCGTTACGACGATTCCCTGAAATTTAGGAAAAAATTAGGAAGATATGTCTGACAGTCCATTAACGGGAAAGGCTCTCCTTCAAAAAGTAAAAGAGCTTTCCCACTTACCCCGTCGAGAAACCGCTAAACGCTGCGGATATTACAGCACCAACAAAGCTGGTCAAACCCGGGTAAATTTGACAGACTTTTACGATGCAGTCCTTGCCGCTAAAGGTGTTCCCTTAGATCCCGATGGGGCAAAAGATGGTCGTGGCCGAGAACCGACTTATCGCGTCAGTGTCCATAAAAATGGCCAAATTGTGATTGGTTCAACCTACACTCAGGAAATGGGACTCAAACCCGGAGATGAATTTGAAATCAAGCTGGGCTATAAACACATTCACCTGAAACAACTCGATGCCAGTAGTGAGGGGAACGTAGCAGAAGACAGTGAAGCAGACGTAGCTTAAACCCTGTGTCACAATCCCTATAGACTGTAATAGGGTTAGACCTTAGAGGAGGTCTAACCCTCCTAAAAGTACAGCTTCGTTTTAGGCTGCTCCGTTTTTTTATGGATTTTTTAAAAATTTCCCTACAACAGGGATTGATCCTGCTAGCTGGAAGTCCCAGTTGGCAAAAGGTGCTGCTATTTTTTAGCATTTGGCTAATATTGTGGCTGCCCCTTGCCCTACCCCTCAGTTGGTTTTTAAACTGGCGACCCTTTCAACCCCTGACTCCTCAGAAAAAATTAATATTTCTCGCCTCCCTTTATAGTCTAGTTCCCTTGGTCTTGTGGGGAGCAACAGCTATAGAAGGAATTTCCGCCCAAACTTACGGCCTTAAGCTGACCATTTCCCCCAGTCCTCCCCCTCCTGTGGTGCAATTTTTAGGGTCAATGGGGGGGACAATAGCCCAAGGGTTTTTACTAGCTGTTTTGGGTTTAATCGTGATCTTTAGTGTGGAGTCCCTTGGGGGTTGGGTTCGGTGGAATCGGGAAAAACTAAACAACACCCGAGAGATTTTACTGCCTATTTTTGCCGTGGCCTTACTGATTGGTGGCATTGAAGAGGTAATTTTTCGCGGTTTTTTGTGGAGTGTTTTAAAAAGCGATCGCGGCCTTTTAGTCGCTACCCTAGTGTCTAGTCTCCTGTTTGCCCTCTCTCACCTCATCTGGGAGCAAAAAGAAACCCTCCCCCAACTGCCCGGACTTTTTATCATGGGCTTAGTTTTAGTCTTAGCCCGTTGGGTAACACCAGACCAAACCATTGGCCTCGCTTGGGGGCTTCATAGCGGTTGGATTTGGGGGTTAACCTGTTTAGATACTGCCGAACTGATGACCTACTCCACCGAGAAAGGGCAGTGGTTTACAGGGTGGCAAGGGAAACCCCTAGCGGGAGTGGGAGGTTTATTGTGTTTAGTCTTCACAGGTTTAGTGTTAGGAAACGTTGCATTTTTCTAAAAAACCACCTCAAGGGGAAAATTTTCAGCTATCGTCTTGTTTAAGTTCCTGTTGAACCCCTGTCTGAACAATAGGTTTTGTTGTTTTGTACTCTAGTTGAGAGCAGCCCGTGGACTTTTCAATTCTCAACATTATTTCCTTAGTGGGAATCCTTGGTTTTTGTGTTATTGCTTGGTTAGGGTCAGAAAATAAACGTCTGATCCCTTGGAATACCATTATTTTTGGCATTGCTCTGCAACTAATCATCGGAGCATTTGTTTTTATCCTAGGGAGTCAAGTAGTTGAGGGGTTAAATAACCTACTCAATGCCGTCCTTGATGCCTCCGAAGCGGGGGCTCGTTTTTTATTCGGTTCTGGGATTGTCCCGGAACCGGGTCGGAGCGTGGGGCCCGGTGTAGCCGGGCGTTGGATTGTCCGCGCTGTGGGAGATCCCCTCGTGACCGTGCCGGGGGATGCCATCGGTTACGATAACTTAAATTTGGGCTATATCCTCGCCTTTCGCGCCCTCCCGCAAGTGATTTTCTTTGCCGGGTTGGTCAGTTTACTCTATCGGTTGAAATTGATTCAACCTGTGGTGAAAATCTTCGCTATCCTATTTAGCCGCACGATGAAAATTAGTGGGGCGGAATCCCTCTCGGGGGCGGCTAATATTTTTGTTGGCATTGAATCGGCGTTAGCGGTGAAACCCTTTTTAGCCAACATGACGCGCAGTGAACTCTGTGCCATCTTAACCAGTTGTTTTGGCTCCATTGCCTCCTCGGTGTTAGGACTCTATGCGGGGATTTTGCGCCCGACCTTTCCCTCCATTGCCGGACATTTGGTTTCTGCCTCAATTTTGACCATTCCGGCTTGTTTTGTGATTTCTAAGTTGCTGGTTCCCGAACAGGGGGAACCGGAAACTATGGGTCATGTTCCCGATGAACCGGAAGAAGAGGGCAAAACTCGTCCGAGTCCGGTAGATAGTCTGATTGTGGGAGCCTTGGATGGGGTCAAAATGGCCGTGGGGATTGCGGCGGTGTTGATTGCCATTTTGGGCCTATTGGCCTTGGTCAATGCTTGTTTTAACGGTTTAGCGGGCTTATCCGGGAGTCCCTACACCCTCTTAGCTACCCTTGGGGGTGTCTTCGAGTTGATCACTATTCAGAACATCCTGGGGGTGTTATTCCTACCGTTAACGGCCTTAACAGGGGTTTCTCTGGACTGGAATGAACTGTGGGAATGTTCTTTAATTATTGGGCGGCGCTTGGTGGAAACCAGTATCCCTCCCTACCAAACTTTAGCGGTTTTATCGGCTCAGGAAGTTTTGAGTAGTCGGGCATTACTCATTGTGAGTTATGTCCTGTGCGGCTTTGCTCATATTGCCTCCTATGGGATTTTTGTGGGAGGATTAGCCACCTTGATTCCTGAACGGCGTTCTGAGGTGTCGGCTTTGGGTTTTAAGGCCTTGTGGGGTGCAACGTTAGCCACGTTAATGACGGGGTGTGTGGCTGGACTGTTCTATTTTGGTCAGCCGACGGCGTTAGGTTTGTAATGATCTGGAGAAATTGGTGATGAAACGGAAATATTGGTGGCGGATTGGATTAGCCTTGCTGACGGCAACCTTGTTGGTGGGGTTGGGGCGATCGCCGTTTACCTCCCATAGCACTCTCATTCCTTCTCCGGCAAGGGTTGCAGTGGCTCAAACCCCTAGCCCCTCTCCCACCCTCCCCCCCCCCGAAGGGGCAACGGAGGAGGCCCCTGAAGTAGAAGAACCCCCCGAAGCCCTAGAAATCCCCGAGGATGCCGCCCCCACCCTCCAAAGTAGCGTACAGGTCGAGGACACTTATGTAGACCCGGGCAAACGCTTTCAGGTTGGGATTTTGAGCGGTTATAAGTCCTCAGTGGTCGCTGGGGTCCCTCTGTTTGAGTCGGAAAATGGCCAGTTAGCCTATTCTGTCGCTGTACGTCCTCGGGCAGCCCTAGAGGAGGAGTTCAGTGATGCAGCTTTAGCACAAGTGGCTATTGATACTTTCCGCCAAGGGGAAGGCTTTACACCGGGCTTTTTTGAACCTACCCTATCTGGAGGGGCGCGCATTCCTTGGCGGGGAACTATGACAATGGGTCGCAATAGCCAGCCCATGCAAGGGGTGATGTTGTCTCGGGCTTTACCCATGCCCAACCGGATTGTTATTTTAATGATTGCGGCTACGGAGTCGGAAGGGGAGCAGGTGGAAGCGGTGTTTTCTGCTTTAGCTCCGACGTTGACGGAAGTGGAGAATCAGTAAACCGAGTTTGTTGTTAGTTTGTTGTTGGGCTTTAGCCTTTAATCCCAAGTCCCGAAGCCCAACACCAAAGGACACCCCATACACTATCTACACTAGCGATGAACCTTGATCAAGAAATTGCCCATCTACGGGAATTAATGCCCGCTTCCGGGCGAATGTCCCTCAAAATTGTCCCCACCTCCCAAGGAAGTCAGGTGATTAGTACCCCTACCCCAAAACCTTGGGAACGAAATATGCGCCCTATTTATCTCAATGTGCCGTTGTGGGAAAAACTGTCTCGGGGACAACGGGATTTAGTGTTTTTGCGCTTGGTGGCTTGGTCTACTACAATTCCTTGGTTAAAACCGAACTGGTATCAAACTCTAGCCTTAGTGGGGGTGGTGGGAACTGTTGCTCAGTTTACCCAAGGGGATGCGGTGGGTGTGGTGATTGCGGGGGGGTTAAGTGCGATCGCCGTCCGTCAGTTGTGGCGCAATTATCGCGGGGCTGAACGGGAGGTAGAAGCGGATGAATCGGCGCTCAAAGTCGCTCAGAGACGGGGCTATAATCCCCCAGACGCGGCGAGAAACCTGTTAGAGGGGATTGAAGTCGTTGCCGAATTAGAAGGGCGTTCTAAGCTGAGTTTCAGTGAGTTACTGCGCATCCAGAATTTAAAGGCGATCGCCCACCTGTCCACTATGGGAGATCCCCAAACCTCCCGCCTATCCTGATCTGATGTCTTCCCCCCCTTCCCGACATCAGGTTTCAAGGGCTAAGAAGCCACTTTTTTCTTTTTGTTGTTCTTTGACTTCTCACGCTGTTTAGTTGCTTTAGCTGCTTTTTTCTCTGCCTCTTTTTCGGCCTTAATTCGGAGTTGTTCCTTGGTTTTTTCCTCGGCAATTTTATCTAAGTAGTAGTGATAATCTCCCCGATAAAGTAATAACTCCCCATCCCGAACTTCAACAATTTTATTGGCGACTTTGGAGATAAAATAACGGTCGTGGGAGACAATAATCACTGTGCCATCATAGGCTTGTAACGCATCTTCTAGCATTTCCTTAGCGGGAATGTCTAAGTGGTTGGTTGGCTCATCTAAAATGAGTAAGTTGGCTGGACGGAGTAACATTTTAGCCAAGGCCAGACGGGCTTTTTCTCCCCCACTTAAAGCCGACACTTTTTTAAACACCGTTTCCCCACTAAATAAGAAACGACCTAATAAAGTGCGAACTTCCTCATTTTTCCAACTCGGAACTTCATCATGGATCGTTTCCATGACATTTTTTTCCAAGTCTAACGCTTCGGCTTGATTCTGTTCAAAATATCCCGGAATGACGTTATGTTTGCCCAGTTCAATGCGACCCTCTTCTGCTTTTTCCATGCCCATCATCATGCGGAGTAGGGTAGACTTACCGCATCCATTGGGACCGAGGAAGGCAATGCGATCGCCTCGTTCAATCAACAACTCGGCACCGAGGAACAAAATCTTCTCATTGTAGGTATGAGATAGATCCTCAATAATCACCACTTCTCGACCACTACGAGGCGCTGGGGGAAACTGAAACCGCAGGGTTTTTACATCCCCAACGGGAGCCTCGACTCGCTCCATTTTTTCCAGTTGTTTCTCGCGGCTTTTCGCTTGGGTGCTACGGGTGGCGCTCGCCCGAAATCGATCCACAAACGCCTGTTGTTTTTCTAATTCCTTTTGTTGCCGTTCGTAGGTGCTGAGTTGAGCGGCTTGGTTTTCAGCTTTTTGGGCGAGATAGCTAGAATAATTGCCCAAATAGGTCGTAGAAACCCCCCGTTCGGTTTCCACAATTTGGGTGCAGAGCCGATCTAAAAATTCTCGGTCATGGGAGATAATCACCATGGGCGTTTTTAACCCTTTCAGGTAGATTTCGAGCCATTCGATGGTTTCTAGGTCTAGATGGTTAGTCGGTTCGTCCAACAGTAGGATATCGGGCTTTTGGAGTAGGATCTTGCCTAAACTCATGCGCATCTGCCACCCCCCACTAAAGGAACTGACAAGGCGATCGCCATCTTCCGGGGAAAAGCCCATTTCCGGCAGAATTTTCTCAATTTCTGCGTCTAAAGCGTACCCATTGAGCGCTTCAAAACGTCGTTGTAAGCGATCCAGTTCATGGATTAAATCCTCAAGGGTATCGGGATCTGCGCTGGCCATTTCGTGGGTGGTGTGTGCGATCGCCTCATGAACTTGATTCGCCTCCTCAAACACCGTCCAGAACTCCTCCCGCACCGTGCGCGTTGGTTCCACCTCAAACTCTTGAGTTAAATAGGCAATGTGCAGATCCGCCGGACGAATTACCTCCCCCCCAGAGGGTTCAATCTCCCCCATAATGATTTTCAGTTGGGTAGACTTCCCCGCACCATTCACTCCCACCAAACCAATGCGATCGCCCTCCTTCACTTCCCACGTCACATCCTTCAGCACTTCCCCCGTCGGATAGACCTTGCTAATATGTTCTAGTCGCAGCATTACCGATATTCTTCCCTTGCACGTTGCACTCTTCCCACTTTAACAAAATGTTGCGGAATTCTCCTCTTCCTCGCTTGCAGGGAGGGGATGAATAGCAACCAATAAACAAACTGAGCGATCGCGAATTCTCGGATGAGCAGCTACAATAGCACAATGCTTAAATATAAAGCCGAGTGGGAAGGAAAAACCTATATTGAGGTTGACCGTTTCTTTGCCTCCTCTAAAACCTGCCACGTTTGCCTCAACCGAGTAGATAGTTTGTCGTTGGATATTCGTCAATGGCAATGTCAACATTGTGGGACTTGCCATGATCGAGATGTCAACGCAGCCCAAAATATCAGAAATGAAGCCTTGCGGATCTTGTCGTTGGGAACCAGCGATACTGCCTGGGGAGGGAGTGTAAGACAACCTGGCAAAACATCGGTTTTGTTAGATGCAGTTCCCGTTGAATCAGGAAGCCCCATCCTCGCCAACGGCAGGGTGGGGTAGTTCACCAATCTTTACAATTAATGAACAGCACTTTCTCCCCAGTAGGTGCAACCGTTACCATAGCCGCTAAGACAATCAACGCATTCTCAGCCCGTTTTTGGTAAAGTGAGAAGCAATTTGTTCATTAACATCACAAAACGACAAAAAACATGGTAGCTATCCAAAATCCAACGACTCAAGCCCCCTTCCTCGCTCAACTTGATGCTATCCTCGAACAAAACCACCTCCTCAAGCACCCCTTCTATCAACTCTGGAACGAAGGAAAATTAACCTTGACAATGTTGCAAGAGTATGCTAAGGAATACTACTGGCAAGTTCACAACTTCCCCACCTACGTCAGCGCCACCCACGCCGCTTGTGATGACCTGAACATCCGCAAAATGCTGTTAGAGAACTTAATGGAAGAAGAAGGGGGCAGCGTGAACCACCCCGAACTGTGGTTACGCTTTGCCGAAGGCTTAGGAGTAAACCGGGAAGACGTATTAAACCATGACTATCTCCCCCAAACCCAAGACTCCATCAAACAACTGAAAACCCTCGCCCGCAGCGAAAACCCCGCCGAAGGTTTAGCCGCCCTCTACGCCTACGAAGCCCAAATTCCCGAAGTCTCCACCACCAAAATCGCGGGACTCAAAGAATACTACGACATTGAGGCCCCCGAAGCCCTGTCCTTCTTCAGCGTCCACGAAAAAGCCGACGAAATCCATAGTCAAGTCACCCGGGAAGCCCTCAGCCAACTTTGTCAAACCCCCGAAGAGCAACAAGCGGCCCTCAACGCTGCTCAATCAGCCGTTAACGCCTTAAACCTGTTACTTGACGGCGTTTATGAAACCTATTGCCAAGCCGCCGCTTAAGCGGTTGATGCCCTGATTGTCGGTTGGGTTTTGCGATCGCGAAACCCAACAAGGGAACAAGGAATAGGGAATTGAGAATTGATAATTGATAATTGATATTAGCCAGGCTGCTAACCGCTGCCTAATCAATGAAGTGAAGCAATCCCAGAGCGTAAACTGCGTTTACAAAAAGCTAAGGGCGATCGCAGGATGGGCAATAGCGAGAGGCGATCGAGGTATAACAAATCATTGCACCCGACCACCCAAAAGCGACGAATGGTGGAAAATGGGCAAAAATGGCGGTTGAACTCAGCCGTTATGCTGCCAACCAATTAGCAAGGCTGTCACCCTGAGAGATATTGACTGGGTTTCAGTTGGAACTCGTCAATGCCCGAAGCAGGTGCTATAATTATGAGAACAGTCGAGAGATCTGACCTTTTCGGATCGCGGAAGCTTGGTCTTCCCTCGACTGATTTTCGTTTTACAGGAATGTAAGAAGCTGCGTGTATTTATCTGCAATGTCGGGTGAAGACCCTCGGTTTTACCGACGGGATGAAACCCGACCAGTATAGAAACAGCGAAGCACGACTCTTTAGCTAAGGCTCAGGGATCACTCTTAGCATGACAATTTGTG
>NZ_JAIHOM010000003.1 GCF_026130165.1 Spirulina subsalsa FACHB-351
CTCTCCCCTGCTCCCCTGCTCCCCTGCTCCCCCTCTCCCCTGCTCCCCCGCTCCCCCGCTCCCCTGCTCCCGGGATTAGAGCCTGATTCAGCAGCCCCTAGCGTAACCCAACCTCCTGCACAAAAGACTCTAAACCCCTTCGGGGAGTCCACTGTACCGCGCCCACTTCCCCGGTGAGGTAAAAGGGAATCTGGAGTTGTTTGAGTTGGGCGTGAGTTTCGGAGTCTAGGAAAGTCTGGGATAAAATGACCGCTTTGGGTTGGACTTGAGCTAAAACCTTTGGGAGAAGATTGCGCTGACGCAGCCTTCCGTAGGAATCGCCCCAAATTAACACATCACTTTCTGGGAGTTGCCCGAGGTTATCGGTTGCCCCCATCATCAGTAACCAGCGTAGGGAACCGACTTTAAACTGTAACCCAGTGGGTTCAAGGGATAACACCTGCAAGGTGAGGGAGTCTAATTGTAAGCGTTGTCCGATTTGGAGGGGGGTAAAGCGACCTAATTTAAGCTGCTCTAATAGGGTTTCTTGGTTCTGTGAGCTATGAAAGAGGTTGCGCACCTTTAAACTGTCAGAGATTTCTGTCCAGCCCGATTCTAGGGGATTATTAAAGGGGAGGGCAAGGGCAAGGTTAATGTGATTGAGGCCTTGTTCGCGGAAAAAGGGCAGGATGGCATAGTTGGCGGTGTTGTCATTGCCGCCGTGGAGGAGGGTGACTTTATCCTGTTCTTGAATGATAACTACAGGTTGAGGGGAAGTGGCCAGAACAGTCACTTGTAGGAGGGTAGCGTGATTATACCAGAGGGGCAAGATGAGGATAGCCAAGGCACTCCCCCCTACTATCCCCCACCTGCGCCGCCCGATTGGGGAACACCAGATGAACACCCAGGCCCCGTAACAGAGGAGCAGTTGCCAGAGGGCGATTTTCCCGATATTCCAAGTGCTGAGGGGTAAACTTAGCACCCCTTGGACTAGCTGAATTAGGAAACTAAGGGCGGGAGTTAAGAGGCAAGCGGTGGTGCTGCCCAAGAGGGGGAAAATTAAGCCTAAAGCCCCGCTAATCATGCCGCCCAAACTGATGAAGGAAATCAGGGGGGTGGTGGTGAGATTGACTAATAAACTGTATAGGGGGAGGGTTTTAAACTGATAGATTAACAGGGGAAATGTCCAGAGGGAGGCGGCAATGGGAACGGCGAGGATGGTGGCGACTTTGAGGGGGAGAATGTCTAAACGGCGGGTAATGGCGGGTGTTGTGACCAGTAGGCCGAAGGTGGCTAAAAAACTGAGTTGAAAGCCTAAGTCCCAAATCCAAAGGGGATTGAAGATTAACAGTCCGGTGGCGGTGACGAGTAATAAGCCCAAGGGTTTGACTTGGCGATCGCTCACTAACCCCAATAATACCCCCAAACCCATCACTACCGCCCGCATTGCCGAGGGTTGCAGCCCCGTTAAACCGAGATAAAATAACAACACCCCGCCCCCCACATAAAACCGCGTTTTTGCCCCCCAAGCCCGGGTAAACACCAAGACTAAACCCAATAAAAGAGAGACATGAAACCCCGAGGCGGCTAAGGTATGGGCTAATCCTACCCCTAAAAAACTATCTCGCAGGGCTGGGGACAAATCCACCGCCCGGCGACCTAGTACCATTGAACTGAGTAAAGACCCCGACTCACTGCCCAACCAACGGACTTGGGAGCGGATGATCCTTTGGCGCAGTTGCCACCAGCCCCAAGGCGTTTCCCCCTGTGCAGCCGCCAGACGACCCGTAAACCCGGTAAAAATGCCTTGACGGGCTAAATAGGCTTGAAAATCAAAACCCCCCGGATTTTGAGCGGGGGGCGGTGCATAGATGCGTCCGGTGAGGGTGACAGTTTGTTGGGGGACTAAGCCCGTTCCCTGTAATAGGGGCAGGGTGACATAGACTTTTCCCTGTAAATCGGGATATTGCGCCACCTGTTGGACTTGGAGATTAAAGCGAATGCGGTTGTTGCGATTGGGTTGGGGTGGGGTGAGAATCTGGCCCGTGAGTTCAATCTGGTTGGGGGGATTGACTAGCAGGGTGCTGATATCTTGGGGGGAAGGGTGGGGGGTGCGCAGTTGGAGATAAAAAACGGCGATCGCACCCATCAGCCCCGCCAGCAACCAAGCCCCCCAACGGGGTCCAGAACGCCAAACACGGGGCAAGAGGAACGCTCCAACTGCCCCCAAGATTAACCAAATCAGGGCTAGGCTTCCCCAGAGTACACTAGGCTGAGAACTGGTGGGCAACAGAGGGCGCAAAAGGCCTGTAGAAACTAGCCCCAGCCCATAGACCAAACAGATAGTAGCCCAACCCTGTTGATTCATGACCCGCTTAAATCGACAACCCCAACTTTAACCCCAAAAAGGCATGAACTAACAAAATCAGTAAGGCAAAACTGCCTAAATAGGCGTGAGTGGTGCGTAAAGCGGCTTTATTGCCCCCGAACTTCGTGGCCGAAATGAAACCATTAAAGCCCAATAAACCCACCGCTAGGGTTCCTGTCCAAAAGTGGGCACTGGCGAAAATAGGCTGTCCTTGCATGACCAAAGACAACACCCCTCCCGTATAGCCCAAACTAATAAATAGGAATAACCAGGGGGCTATTTTACGGTGATTCTTGCGGTTTTCCACTGCCACACCAGAATCCGTCGCCAGTCGTCCTTGCCAGCCCGCCCAAGCGGCAAAACTGCCCATGACAAACACGACAATCCCCATCATTAAGGGGTGTCCCCAGTGAACAATCGGTTCGGGGGTGCCAAAGTTGCTAAACCAGTCGGCAATTGGTTCAAGGTACGGACGAATTAGGGTTTCCATTGCTTTTAAGATTTTCTTTATATTTTTGGGACAGTCTTCATTGTACGCGACTTGACACTCCCCGACCTAGAAGATACTGGGCAAGGCTCACTTATCAAAGTTGGGTAATGGGGAACAGGGAATAGGGAACAGTATACAAGGGTTACAAGGAGCTTGAAGTATGATGAGAAACTTCTCTGGGAGTTGATCAATGATTGGAACCCGCTATAGATTTTAGAGAAATGTATTCAGAGACGAAGTATGACCTAAAATTGTTCCCAAAGTCGAAAGAAAGGGCAGATTAACTAAGACGAGGACAATTTGTAAACTGACTCCTTGCCGGAAACTTATTGAGGGAAATTGCGGTCAGGAGATCAAACGATTGACTTTTCCCTAAACTGAGAGATTTATGGTTATGCGCTACTCACTCATTGCTCTTTCTACGCTGACTCTTTTTAATATCGGGATAGTTGGCTCAGTTTCGGCTCAAACAACTCCAGCCTCTGCTCCCAGCTTAATGGCTAGTAATGATCTAGCCGTTTTAACAACAGATGTAAAAGTGGTCGGAGTTGATGCACAACTCACTAATATTGCACTACAAACTGTTAGAACTCGTATGGGTGGTAATACCTCAGCCACCCAACTCCAAGGAGATATCCAAGCCCTTTTAAGTACAGGATTATTTAGTAGTGCGCGCTATGGAACGCGAGAGAGTTCTAATGGGATTGATGTGGTGTTTGAAGTGCAACCCGTGATTGTGCGATCGCTCGTTTTAAATAATGCTCAAGTATTGCCCCAGTCTGTGGTCAATGAAGCCTTCTCCACTCAATTAGGTCAACCCATCAGCCCCGCCTTAATTGATCAAGGGATTGCCAACCTGCAAAAATGGTATGAAGAAAACGGGTATGCGATCGCCCAAGTCGCCGATGTTCGTTCCGTCGGGGATGGAGTCCTCAACGTAGACGTTGCTGAGGGGGTCATTCGTTCCGTCCAAGTGCGCTTTATTGACGACATGGGACAAGTCACCACAGGTCGCACTAACGATCAATTTGTCAAACAACAACTAGCCCTCCAGCCCGGTAGAGTCTTCACCACCGAACAAGCACGCCAAGACCTCACCCAACTCTATCGTCTGGGTCTATTCAAAACCGCCAACATTGACCTAGCTGGGGATGCGCGCCAATTAGATGTAATCTATGAACTCAGCGAACAATCCACCCGAGGAGTCAATGCTGGGGGCGGTTATAGCGAATCCAGTGGTCTATTCGGTACGGTCAGCTACAACGACCGTAATATTGGCGGCATCGGTCAAAACTTGGATCTCATGGTGCAACTCGGACAACGTGACCTACAATTTGATGCCACCTTTGGCAGTCCCTACCGACTGAGTGATCCCAACGTCCCCGGTTATAGTATTAACGCCTTCCGCAACCGCACCATTTCCAACAGCTTTGGGGAAAACGTTGCCCTGCCCAATGGCGATCGCCCCCGAGAAGGTCGCCTAGGGGGAGGTGTCACCTTCACCAAACCCATCGACGACTGGAACGCCAACGTCGGCATTAACTTCAACCAAGTCACCATCCGCGATAGTAGCGGCAACCTTGCCCCCACCGACCAATTTGGTAACGCCTTATCCGTCAGTGACCGAGGCATGGATGATTTAGTCACCCTACGGGCGGGACTCTCCCAAGATCGACGAGATAACCCCATAAACCCCACCTCCGGCACCATCTTAGGATTCAGTAGCGAGCAATCCCTCCCCGTCGGCAACGGCAGCATTTTAATGAACCGTCTGCAAGCCAACTTCTCCAACTACACCCCCGTTTCCCTATTTGGAGGAGAAAACCCCGAAGTTCTCGCCTTTAACGTCCAAGCTGGCACCACCATCGGCGATCTCCCCCCCTACGAAGCCTTCCGTTTAGGCGGCACCAACTCCGTGCGCGGATATAATACCGGGGAATTAGGGGGCGGTCGGAGTTTCGTCCTAGCTTCAGCAGAATACCGCATTCCCTTGGGGACTTTACCCGCCACAGGTGTAGTATTTGCGGACTTTGGCAGTGATTTAGGTTCAACTAGCCCCACCGTCGGCGCAAATGGTGCCACCACTAACCGAGGCGTTGGTTTTGGCTACGGGGCTGGCCTCCGTGTCAACTCTCCCGTCGGCATCTTGCGGGCAGATTTCGGCCTCAATGACCAAGGCGAAAGCCGTTTTCACTTCGGCGTAGGTCATCGCTTCTAATCACTCCGCCCCATTCGGTTCCGTTCGTAGTTGGGCTTCAGCCCCATTCGGTTCGTAGTTGGGCTTCAGCCCCGCCGTTCGTAGTTGGGCTTCAGCCCCATTCGGTTCGTAGTTGGGCTTTAGCCCCATTCGGTTCGTAGTTGGGCTTCAGCCCCATTCGGTTCGTGGTTGGGCTTCAGCCCCATTACACCAAATGACAAGCCACAAAATGCCCCGGTGCAATCTCCCGAAATTCCGGCTCAGGGGCTTGACCACAGCGTTCTGTCGCATAGGGGCAACGGGTTTGAAAATTGCAACCGGGGGGCGGATTGAGGGGGCTAGGAACATCTCCGGTCAGAATAATCCGTTGCCGTTGGGCTTCAAGATCAGGGTCTGGAATGGGAACAGCAGACAGTAACGCTTGAGTGTAGGGATGTTGGGGCGTTTCGTAGAGGGTGCGGTGGTCAGCTAATTCTACGATTTTGCCCAGATACATCACAGCCACACGGTCTGAAATATGGCGAACTACACTGAGATCATGGGCGATAAATAAGTAAGTGAGGTTAAATTCCCGTTGGAGTGCCTGCATGAGGTTGATGATTTGCGCTTGAATAGACACATCAAGGGCGGCAATCGGTTCATCACAAACGATAAAAGCGGGGTTTAAGGCCAAGGCACGGGCGATCGCAATTCTTTGCCGTTGCCCCCCCGAAAACTCATGGGGATAGCGGTGGATAAAGCTAGGATTTAACCCCACAATGTCCAGTAATTCCCGCACCCTCGCCATTTTCCCCTGACCCTGTGCCAGATCATAGATCGCCAAAGGTTCAGCAACAATATCCCCAACCGTCATCCGAGGATTTAAAGACGCATAGGGATCCTGGAAAATCATCTGCATCTGACGGCGCATCTGTCGCAGATTTTCCCCCGACAGTTGGGTTAATTCCCGTTCCTCAAAGTACACCTGACCGCCAGTCGGAGCCTGAAGTTGTAGGATAGCGCGCCCGGTGGTACTTTTCCCACAACCCGACTCTCCCACTAAGCCCAAGGTTTCCCCTTGGTAAATGGTGAAGTTAACGTTATCGACTGCTTTAAGAACCCCCATCTGTCGGCTAAAGATTCCCCCTTGATAGAGGGGAAAATGAACTTGCAGATTTTCAACTTTAATCAGAGTTCTGGCAGTTTTGGGGATAGGGGCAAGGGGGGCTAATTCCATGCAATTCCAACTCAGGGATCTTCACCGACTATTCTAGTTCAAGGTACTACCTTCAAAACCTCCCTTTGTGCCTGTGGCATGGGATGACTAGAAAATCTCTGGCCAAGAGCGATCGCGCCATGTTCTGATACTCTTAACTTCACACTTAAATAGTTCCTGCCCCACAGATTCAAGGGTTTCTGTCAACCCGACTCAAAGTCTCCAGAAACCCAGTTTTTCAGGTCAAATCAGCCTCAATCACCATCCTAGGCCTTTGAACCCGGTGCCATGCCGATCGCACCCGCATAAACCGCCCGACTGCCTAATTCCTCCTCAATACGCAACAAACGGTTATACTTCGCCACCCGTTCACTCCGACAGAGAGAACCCGTTTTAATTTGACCCGCCCGAGTCGCCACCGCTAAATCTGCAATCGTCGTATCTTCCGTTTCACCAGAACGATGGGAAATCATACAGTTAAACTGGTGAGTTAAAGCCAAATCAATGGTTTCCAGGGTTTCCGTTAACGAACCAATTTGATTCAACTTAATCAGAATGGCATTTCCACAACCCTCTTGAATCCCCTTTTCTAAACGAGTGCGGTTCGTGACAAATAAATCATCACCCACTAATTGCACTTTAGAGCCTAATTTTTCCGTCAAAAGTTTCCAATTCCCCCAGTCCTCCTCATGGAGAGGGTCTTCAATGGAAATAATCGGGTATTGATCCACTAATTGCCCTAAATAATCAATGAAATCACTAGCACTATGGGGACTGCCATCATAGACATATTGCCCCTCTTTATAAAACTCACTAGCCGCTACGTCCATGGCGAGAGCCACTTGTTCCCCCGGTTTATAACCCGCTTTTTCAATGGCCGCCATCAACAAATCTAAAGCCTCTTTATTCGACTTCAAATTGGGAGCATATCCCCCTTCATCCCCTACACCGGACAGTAATCCATCGGCAGCTAATACTTTACTTAAACAAGCAAACACTTCCGCCCCCCAGCGCAGTGCTTCCGCAAAGGTCGGCGCACCGACGGGAGCAATCATAAACTCTTGGAAGTCTACGTTATTGGCAGCATGAGCGCCCCCGTTAATCACATTCATAAAAGGGACAGGGAGAACATTAGCTAAGGGTCCCCCCAAATAGCGGTAGAGAGGAATGGCTAATTCATCGGCAGCCGCTTTAGCATTGGCGAGGGAGACGGCGAGAATAGCATTAGCGCCTAAGTTGGACTTATTGGCCGACCCATCCCGAGCAATCATGGTTTTATCAATCAGCACCTGGTCTAAAGCGTCGAGACCTTCGAGTTCAGGGGCTATTTTCTCTTTGACATTGCGGACTGCTTTGAGAACCCCTTTCCCATCGTAGCGGCTTTCATCGTCGCGCAATTCGTGTGCTTCAAAGGTTCCGGTGGAAGCTCCACTAGGAACCTGAGCCAGTCCATGGGCGCCACTTTCGAGCAGGACTTCCGCTTCAATGGTCGGTCTACCGCGAGAATCTAGGATTTCTCGGGCGATAATAGCTTCAATGGTGGCTTCTGTTTTGTTGAGCATCGTTATACTCCCTTAACCTTACGGCTTAAGAATAAGCCCAGAATGATCGATCTTCTGTTTCTTTAAGGATGTTTTCTTGAAGGTGATCTGCTGGGGGTGGAGTGGGGGAAATCGGGAATAGGGGGATTGAGTTTAACCGGATTTGATATCCCATCGCCTATCATGGATTCTTAAGGCGCACAGCATATCTCCCCCCAAGCCTATCGGCTATGGACGGAGCATTCCCGCGCCATCCTTTTGGTAAGACCTTATCTGCAATGTCGGGTGAAGACCCTCGGTTTTACCGACGGGATGAAACCCGACCCGTATAGAAACAGCGAAGCACGACTCTTTAGCTAAGGCTCAGGAATCACTAGCTCATGACAATTTCTGCTGTATATGTTAGTATACATCTAGTTGTTTGAGGTCGATAAACAAGGTGTGAAGGGCAAAAAAGGCTATCCTATCCAAAAAAGCTAGGAAGAGATAGGCCTTAAAACATTTAAGAGTAAGTAGACAACGTAAAGGCTTTGTCCAGAGAGAGGCATTGCGCGTCATTAAATCTAACGATTTTATCGCCTACGAAGACTTAAATGTTAAAGGACTGGTAAAAAACTCGAAACTAGCTAAATCTATCAATGATGCGGCTTGGTCAACTTTTCGGCTCAACTTTTCGACAATGGCTAGAGTATTTTGGCTTTAAATATGGTAAGGCTACGGTAGCAGTACCGCCCCATAATACCAGTCAGAATTGTTCTAATTGTGGAGAAAAGGTATTTAAATCTCTATCGACAAGAACTCATGTTTGTCCCCATTGTGGCTATGTAGAAGATAGAGATATCAACGCCGCTATTAACATTTTGAAAAAGGGACTAAGTACGGTAGGGCATACCGGAACTCACGCTTGGGGAGAGATTCCCTCTGGCTTGGTTGGATACGTCCTGCCAAGTTAAGGAAACTCGTTGAACCAAGAATCCCTCGCTTTCAGCGATGGGAGTGTCAATCCCCTAGTTATCATGAGTTACTTCACTATGCGATCTCGTGCTTTATGGGGGGGAATCTTCCTCTGGAGTGTAATCGGAGTCACTCTACCCCTTGTTTTAGCCCCTACTGCTCCTGTTCAAGCTCGAATGCCGCGCCGGGAAATCGAATTATCCCGTCGGCAAGATGAAAGTTACGATGTTTTGTTACGACGCGCCGAAGGAGTAGCCCGCTCTGCTGTCCAGCGTGCCTTTGATGAGGATATTGTCGTGACAGAAGTTGCCGTCACGATTGTGGGGAAAAATGGCGGTGCCAGCGTCCCTATTCTCCGCTTACAAGTCACTCGCCAACTGTGGCAACGAGAACCAGATCCCCAACGTTGGGCGACCTACTTCCCCATGTCCCGAATGTTGCTAGGACTGTGAACTACCCCACTCAATATCAAAGCCCATGAGCGCCATTCCGTGAAGTTCTCCCCCGCTAACCCTTCGGGTATAACGGGCTACCCCTGCTGACTTTAGGTTGGCGTTGGGGAGTTTACCTCAACTTCATGGACGAAAGAGTTTTCAAATCAGGAGGATTGGCAAACCCTTGACGGGCTGCCTCAATAAAATTCTGGACTCGAATGGGATCAATGGGTTCGGTAATCTTACCCTGACGCTTGAGGGAACTGGCTACAATGACCCCATCGGCGGCTTGTAGCAAGGTTCCGACATTATCCCAATCGGCCCCACTGCCAATAAAGACTGGAGTTCCTTTCGCTGCACTACAGGCTAACTCCAAATCCTCTAAATTGGGGGGGCTCCCTGTTGCCCAGCCTGACAGAATCACTCCATCGGCCAAGCCTCGTTCAATGGTATCTTGTACCGCCGTGGTTAAGTTGGGGGTGCCTAAAGGTCGAGCGTGTTTCACTAACACATCGGCCAAAATACAGACCTCACTCCCTAACTCTCGGCGATAGCGTAGTAATTCATGGGCGCGACCCTCAATTAGACCTTGATCTGTGGCCATCACGCCTGTTAACACATTAACCCGAATGAATTGGCACTGACATACCGATGCGATCGCCATTGCACTCAGGGCATCATTCCGCAACACATTAATCCCCACCGGAAGCATCACTAAATTTTGAATCCGTTGGGTAATCAACGTCATAGCACTCACCACCGCCGGATTCACATTATCCTTAGTAAAGGGAGCATCAAAGAAGTTTTCTATAATAATGCCATCAACCCCGCCCGCCGCTAAAGCAGTAGCCTCTTGTTCTGCACGGTCAATCACCTCCCGCAAATTTCCACCCCAACGAGCAGAACTCGGAAGGGGCAAGAGATGAACCACGCCAATGACTGGGTTTCGGGTTTGGAAAATCTGTGTTAAGTCCACTTAAATCTAAAAAATAACAGTCCGATTAATTGATATAACGCCTTAACGCCGGGGGCTGACCTAGGGCAATTTTCACGAAAACGGGGATAGACCACAAGGCCAACGTCCCCTGAATATTCTATCGTGAACTACCCCACCCTGCCGTTGGCGAGGATGGGGCTTCCTGATTCAACGGGAACTGCATCTAACAAAACCGATGTTTTGCCAGGTTGTCTTACACTCCCTCCAAAGGCAGTATCGCTGGTTCCCAACGACAAGATCCGCAAGGCTTCATTTCTGATATTTTGTGCTTGACTAGCTTGTGGTTTCTTACCATCCCTTTTACCTTCAGATTCTCTACAGCAATAACTTGGTTTTCGTTGACTATCTTGCGGGATAGTTTTTGTAGAAAGTCCTCACGGCAACGGGCAGTCTTGCCATAAACCGCCGATAATATTGTACCTGATCATCCGAGTATTCGCTATCGCTCAGTTGGTTTATTGGTTGCTATTCATCCCCTCCCTGCCAGCGAGGAAGGGGAATGGGGTCGGATTAATGGCAACCAACAAGGTTCGGACGGCCAACCAAAATTTCTGCGGAGCGCTCTAGGGGATCTCCACGCACAATCAAAGTGCGTGGAGATCATGTCAATCTCTGTATTGTCTATTGTCTTTCCTCGGAAAGACTCAAAAAAGGCCTTTTCTCCTGTCCTTCATGCACTCAACAGGGAATCTAATTTCCCAGAGCGTTCTAATGAATAAATATCATCACATCCGCCAATATGTTGATCATTGATGAAGATTTGCGGCACAGAACGCTTTCCATTTGCCCGTTGCGCCATTTTATCCCGTGCTTCGTTGTCTCCATCAATACAATACTCAGTATATTCAACCTGCTTGCGATTGAGGAGTGCTTTAGCACGCAGACAGAAAGGACAAGCACTCCAAGTGTAAATTTCAACCTTTGATGTCATAAAACGCCAAGTTATATTAAGTAATGTTTCAATTATAGCGAAAGCCTTACCCTTGCAACCCTCTAATCCATTGAGAATTAATGATTCATTCTGCCAGCCGCCCTTTGAGAATTCAATGTAATAATTGATTATTCATGCTTCCCGGAAAACTAAAGTTTTCCTGATTTTGCAGGAAGGGGGTCGGGATTTGCCCTAGAATGACTGAGCTGTATCTTTTTGGAAGAACGGAAATCTACGCCTAACCAAACTGTTGAACAAAATAGCGACGCCCGAACCCCACCTCGCGCCCTCGCAGGTGGGGGTCAAAGAGCCGCCGACCTGACAAGCCTTGGGGTATCATACCGTTATGGCAAACCAGAAACCCACATCAATCGTCCGTACAGACCAATGGACTCTTAACCCGACAGCTAGCCAGCAAGTGCTGTCGAGCCAAACGGTTGAGGTCTACCGTCGTGTCTGTCGGCATTTGATGGGAATCCTCTTAACCCATTGGCCATCTCTAGGAGCATTATCCAGTCAAAAACGGGTTCTAGCCGTCGAGAAACTCATTCACCAAACCGCCAAGAACCCCAACCCTAAATACCGGCAATGTGACCAAACCTTTTACAAGTTCCCCAGCTACTACCGACGGGCTGCCATTGTCTTTGCCGCTGGCCAAGTCAGTAGCTACATGACCCGATATCGGGAATGGCAATCGGGAACTCGTCAACGTCGGGATGCTAAACCGACCGTCCTCAATCCTAACAGTGGCTGTTACCTGACCCTGTATAAAGGTCAATGCTATAAACTCCAGGGCTATGACCCCATCGAAATCAAGGTCTTTAACGGAACGGATTGGGTCTGGACAACCATTGGGATAAGCAGCTTACGAGAACGGCATACCGTAGATAGTAACAAGCTACTGTCGCCGGGACTTATCTTCAATGAGCAGAAAAGAACCTGTCACCTCAGTTTTGCCCCCCTGAATGATCTCTTTCTCCTACCCACACGCTATACACTTGATGATGAAATCGGATATTTTACCCGGTCGGAGTTTCCCCCTAGGTGCGACAGTCTACCCAGATGGAGTGAACTTCTGTATTTTTTCGGCAAACTGCACAGCGATAGAACTGTTGCTGTTTAACTCCCCCGAGGATGCAGTTCCTGCTCGCATTATTCCCTTAGACCCCAAGATTAACTGTAAAATCTTTTACTGGCATATTTTTATCCGAGGGTTAAAGGCGGGACAGATTTATGGCTATCGCGTCTATGGTCCCTATGCACCGGAAAAAGGCTTATTGTTTGATGGGGATAAGGTACTGCTTGATCCTTATGCTAAAGCGATTGTCGGCTGGGAAACCTACGACCGGGAAGCGGCTATTTATCCGGGAGATAATTGTGGTCAAGCCTTAAAAAGTGTGGTTGTAGATCCAAGTCTTTACGATTGGGAAGAAGATGTTCCTCTGGGAATTCCCTATGCCAATAGTGTGATCTATGAGTTGCACGTTGGGGGGTTTACTCGACATCCCAATTCGGGGGTTTCTCCAGAAAAGCGGGGAACTTTTGCGGGGTTAATTGAAAAAATTCCTTACTTAAAAGAGTTGGGGATTACGGCGGTTGAAGTGTTGCCGATTCATCAGTTTGATGAACAGGATGTTAAACCCGGTTTGGTTAATTATTGGGGTTATAGTACCTTGGGATTTTTTGCCCCTCACTGGCAATATAGCTCGCGAAAAGATCCCCTCGGTCCAGTGAATGAGTTTCGGGATATGGTGAAGGCACTGCATAAAGCGGGGATTGAGGTAATTTTAGATGTGGTGTTTAATCACACAGCTGAGGGAAATGAAGAGGGACCGACGCTTTCTTTCCGAGGTTTGGATAACCCAACTTATTATTTATTGGAGGATGACCCAAGGTATTACAGTAACTATACGGGATGTGGCAATACGGTTAATACTAATCATGCTATTGTTTGCCGTTTGATTCTCGATAGTTTGCGCTACTGGGTGGATGAAATGCACGTTGATGGATTCCGCTTTGATTTGGCTTCTATTATGTCAAGAAATCCTCAAGGTTTGCCTGTAGAACAAGCTCCGGTGTTGTGGGATATTGAAACAGATCCCATGTTGGTAGAATCTAAGGTGATTGCTGAGGCTTGGGATGCGGCGGGTTTATATCAAGTGGGTGAATTTATCCGCAGTAGTGAACGTTTTGCGGAATGGAATGGGCCGTTTCGGGATGATGTGCGGCGTTTTGTGAAAAGTGATTCAGGTGCGGTGGGGTGTATTGCGGCTCGGATTTTAGGCAGTCCTGATATTTATTATCGTCCTGATTTTAAGACCTATCGCAGTATTAATTTTGTGACTTGTCATGATGGGTTTACGATTAATGATGTGGTGGCTTATAACGAGAAGCATAATGAGGCTAATGGGGAAAATAGTGAGGATGGATGTAATTATAATTTCAGTTGGAATTGTGGGGAGGAAGGGGAAACAGATGATCCGAAAATTTTAGAGTTACGCACTCGTCAGATTAAGAATCTGTTCACGATTTTATTTTTCTCTCAGGGAACTCCTATGTTGTTGATGGGGGATGAGGTTCGGCGCACTCAAAAGGGAAATAATAACGCTTACTGCCAAGATAATGAACTCAGTTGGTTTGATTGGAGTTTGGTGGAAAAGAATGCCGATATGCTGAATTTTGTCAAGGGTATTATTGATTTAACTCAACGCTTGAAGGTCTTCCAATTGGAGGATTTATTAGTGGTGGCTCAGGATAGTTCTAAGCCTCATTTGTATTGGCATGGGGTGAAGGTGAATCAACCGGAATGGTTCTATGATGCCCATAGTTTAGCTTTTACCTTGACTCATCCGGAGGCGAAGGAGAATCTATTTTTGATTTTCAATGCCTATTGGGAGCCGCTGAGGTTTGAGTTACCTGGGTTAGCGAAGGGTCAAAGGTGGCATCGGATTATTGACACGGCGCTCCCGTCTCCACTGGATTATTGCGATCGCGCTCTAGCCACTCCAGTCCTAGAAGATCACTATGAGGCCACCCCCCGTTCCGTTGTAGTTTTAATGGCGTGAACTACCCACACCATGCCCGATCGGGTTGGTGTGGTTTTTGGCTAAAACCGGAAAGCGTTTCAACCCCCAAATGAGCAACCGTTGCACCCCCCAGAGCATAATCGCCAAGGAGAGGAGGGTAATCACTGAAAACGGATGTCCGGTGGCAAGGTGGATGACACTGTAGACCATGACAACGAGGACCGCCCCCCCCCAAGCAATGGCTTCTAGTCTATGGGTGGAGGGCAGTGGTGATGGTTGCTGGTGTTGTAGGACTTGCTGAATTAACCAGTGGTGCGCACGGTTGAGAGACAGAGCAAGGGTAGGATCTAGTAGGCAGCGATCGCACACTTGATGAATAATATCCCCATCCTCCCCCAAATAGCTTCTGAGCAGGGCTTCCGAGCTTCCCTCACCCCCGTAATAGGTGACAAAAGTCAATCCCCCCCCACAGCCTCGACCCGACCGTAAATAGGCCCGTAAGTCCTGCTGACAGTCGGGGGGAAAGTGCAGGGGATATCCCCCTTGTTGAACCTGTTCAAGCTGACTGAGGGAACGGGGGGTGAGATGAAACTCAACGTGGTGGTAGAGGACAGGAGAAGTTTCTTCTTCCTCCTTAACCACCTGAATCAGATGGGGAAGATGGAGCATTACACCGTAAGATAGCCAGAGGTTTCTAAATATTTCAAGACTTTAGCCTTACTGTCCTCCAAAGTTTCCCGATCCGTGCGACATTCAATTTCCGGGGTAAGGGGGGGTTCATAGGGGTCATCAATTCCGGTAAATTGTTTAATTTCCCCAGCCCGCGCTTTTTTGTAGAGTCCTTTCACGTCTCGCGCTTCACAGACTTCTAGGGGAGCGTTTACATAAACTTCAACAAAATCCCCAATGCGGCCCCGCACTTCCTCCCGAATCTCGCGGTAGGGAGAAATGGCAGAGACAATGACAATCACCCCATTGCGGGTGAGGAGATGGGAGACAAAACCAATCCGACGAATATTTTCGTCCCGGTCTTCTTTGCTAAAACCCAAGCCTTTGGTTAAATTTTGGCGTACAATATCGCCGTCAAGGACTTCTAGTTTACATTGGCGCGATCGCAATTCCGCGGCCACAGCAGAACTAATAGTAGTTTTGCCTGCACCACTCAGACCTGTAAACCATAAAGTAACACCACGTTGATTCATTGTCTAAATTTCTGAAAAATAAAATAGGTTTGGGTTGCGGATTCGATTTTATCAAAACATGGCGCGGGAAACCTCTGCTGATGAAAACCGACTTGAGCCAGTCACCTCGTAGAGCCAAGAATCCCCGCACCTTGATTAACGCGAATTAGGCCATAACCATCCCACCATCAACATTAAACACCTGTCCGGTAATGTAGGCAGCCGCCGGATCAGCCGCCAAGAAGCGCACTAAACCCGCCACCTCTTCCGGTTTCCCATAACGACCAAGGGGGATAAACTTCAAAATCTCCTCCGCTTGTAACCCGTGGGTCATATCAGTCTCAATAAATCCCGGAGCCACAGCATTCACCGTAATCCCACGACTGGCTAACTCCTTCGCGATCGTTTTGGTAAAACCAATCACCCCCGCTTTAGCCGCGCTGTAATTCCCTTGACCCGGATTCCCCATTTGTCCCGCCACCGAGGCAATGTTAATAATACGACCTCGCCGTTGCTTCAACATCAACTTACTCACCGCACGGGTACAGAAAAACACCCCCGTTAAGTTGAGATTAATCACCTCTTGCCATTCACTGGTTTTCATGCGCAGTAACAGAGTATCTCGGGTAATGCCCGCATTATTAACCAAAATATCCACCTGACCCCATTGTTCCTTAGTTTGCTTGATCAGACTTTCGGCTTGGTCCTCTTGGGAGATATCGGCTTGTAGTGCGATCGCCTCTCCCCCAGTCCCTTGAATCTCAGCCACCACCTGATCCGCCGCCCCACTCGATCGAGCATAATTAACCACCACCTTGGCCCCCACTGCCCCTAATTCCAAAGCAATAGACCGTCCAATTCCCCGCGATGCACCTGTGACAATCGCCACCTGTCCGTTGAGTTGTTGCAAAATATTCCCTCCTAAGTTTTTCTAAACCAGAACAACCCCTTATTATCCAACGATTCGGAAGCCTAGTGTACAGCAATTCGCCCACCCATCTCATCTTCCGCTTAAACCTTAGCCTGAATTCCTTTCACCCTTTACCCCAGAAGTAGATTCCAAGAGATTTTTCCCCAAATTATACGGATCAACCGTCTCAGGCACTGCATTGAGTACAATAAGAGGGGTAAAGCCCCCACAATAATCTACCGAGGACTTTTTCCAAACTCGGTTCATTGATTTGCTCCTTAACCAGCCATTCAGTGTGGAATCCATCTCCATGAACACCACTTATTCCCGCTTAACTTCAACCGACCTCATCTCTCAAACCTCCCACAAACACCCCATTCCCTCCCCCAGTGAACCCAGACAATACCGAGCCATTGGTTTAGTCAGAGGAATTTATCAACCCGTAGATGATTTACTCACCCGAGGCGTTTTGTTAACCGAAGAAGGAACAGAAATTGATGCGGTTCTCCTCGGCAGAATGATTAGCCTAGTTAAAAAACACATTGATTTACACCAAAGTCATCTCTGGGTTGTTTATCCCCGCACTCGTGAGAAAGAGCAAACCTTGCACGTTCAACTCTCAGGACTATGGAATCCCCAACTCCTTCACCCCGAACTCTTAGAATCAGAAGAATGGAGCCAAGAAACCCCTTCTGCTGGAGTTCCTGGGATCATGATGCAAGACGGTTATTTTTCCGTGCGAGGAGAAGTCGTATTTTACTCCCACGACGACGAAAAAATTATAGTCCGCATTCAACAAATCCCCCGCAAACCGACCGAAAAGCGCAAATTTTTTAAAATTCATCTCCAAGGACTGTTACTAGCTGAACGAGCCGTCGGTCATTTTTGGGACTTGCACATCCTGCGACGGGGGAATAATTTATTATTACAGGAAGCCCACGATCTAGGTTTTATCCCCAAAAAACGCATTCCCAGAGGTCGCCACTCTAAGGGACAAGCCACCAGCCGCAGCCGTTTTAATCACCTCAGCACCAAGGAAAGCACCGCCATCAAACCCTTGAAAAAGCAACGTAAACAGAGTTAGGCTCAGTGTGGTCTCGTCAGTCGATGGTCGGGTATTGCTGGAGTGGGCTGTGGGCTTTGAACTCAAGTACAATCATTGTCTTATTTGACCCAGGGAGATAAAAAGCCATCCTAGAAGGACGGGGCTTTAGACCCAGTTTTTTGGTACAGAGAACTACCCAAGAGATACTAGAATGTAGATATTCCAGCATCAAGCCTAACGGATCCACCCGCACCAAAAAGGTTGTCTCCCCCCTGTAAACGGTTCCTGCCCAAGTTTTGCAGCCCAAGTCTTGTCCCTTGTCTGCTCAAAAAGACCAACCTCTGGGTAAGCTTGGCGGCTAAGATGTCAATGGTAAAGACTGGTTACGAGTAAGCTTAAAGCAGCAGTTGCTTCATCAACACCCCTTTATTGAGTACGATATCCTCTTCTACCTATGGCTGCGGGTTTAAAACCATCAACGTTGGGACTCTTAAAACGCTTTAATCAGGCGTTTCCTCAATTCTATGAGCAATTTGTCAGCAGTGAGATCCAACTGCAAAATCTTCGATTAGCCTATCGGCTGTACAAAACTAAATTAGCAGTCATTGAGATCCAACCCGAAAGCAACAAAAGCGCCTTACATTTCGCCTATCGCAATCAGTCCTTTTTACTGAGTGACATTTTTGGCGTATTAGCCGCCTACGGTTTGACTATCCACAGTTTGAGCCTCTATGGTCAAATCAAGCCCCCTATGTTGGTTTTCATCAAACTGGTTGTCTCAAGGGGCAATAAAGCCTTAACGGAGAAAACCTCAGAAAATGTCTGTCGCGCCATCCGGGAAGCCTTAGCAGGACGCTTCGAGGTCGAGGAAATGCTAGCGGTCGAATTCAATCTAGATGCAGGACTCGAACAAGTCGAAACAGAATTTTATGTAGATCCCGTGTTCCATTTACCTGCCCTGTTAATCGAGGCCGATAACCAGCCCGGTTTATTCTATAAGGTCATGTACGCCATTTGGCAAGAAGATTTGCTGGTGGTCAATGCCAATCTATTAGTCTGGCGCGGACGGACTCGGTTAATTCTGTACTTACTCGGCCCCAATGAAAGTTTAATTCCTGAATATCTCGGTCAAAAAATCGCCGAAAGTGTCCGGCAAAGACTCCTCGGGGAGTGACCTACTCCAATGATAGTGGGGGATCAATTTGCACATTTCGGGTAAATTGATAATAGGGATCTCAAGTTGGAATTCATGGTTTAGCGCGATGGGATTATGGCAACCGTAAATATACTAGGAGTGCCTCATACCTATGAGTTAACTCCCCCCGTTTCCCAGATGGATCGTCCAGTGCTAGTCTTTATTCACGGCTGGCTGTTAAGTCGTCACTATTGGCGGCCTCTGGTGGAAAAGCTTTCCCCTGATTATCAATGTTTACTCTACGATTTACGAGGTTTTGGGGAATCTCAAGGGGAATCACCCAATCCTCGAAATTACAGCCTCCAAGCCTACGGGGAAGACCTCGGCACTCTCCTAGAAACTCTTAAGATAAAACGGGCTTGGCTAATGGGTCACTCCCTCGGCGGCAGTATTGCCCTCTGGGCGGCTCAAAGTTATCCCGACTTTATTGAGGGGGTGATTTGTCTAAATGCTGGGGGTGGGATTTATCTTAAAGAAGAATTTGAACGATTTCGGGCGGCGGGACAGCAAATTGTCAAACGTCGCCCGAAATGGCTTTGTTGTATTCCCTTTTTAGATTTGGTCTTTTGTCGAGCGATGGTGGCTCAAACTCTGCCCCGGATTTGGGGAAGACAACGTTTATTAGATTTTGTCAATGCGTCCTATCAAGCGGCTTTAGGTTCTCTTTTGGAGTCTACTACTGAGTCCGAGGTGCATTTATTGCCCCAAGTGGTTGCCCGTTTATCCCAGCCTGTATATTTTTTGGCTGGAGAGGAAGATATGGTCATGGAACTAAAGTATGTTAATCATCTTGCTAGTTTCCATCCTTTGTTTGAAATGACCGGGGCTAATGTAATGCAAATTGCTAATTGTGGTCATTTATCAATGGTGGAACAAACGGAGGCGGTTTATGATCAGATTCGGGGGATTTTGGATAAGTATACAATCTTATCGTCGGTTTCCCTGCCTTCTAACACAGAAAAGAGGGGGTGGTAAAAGGTTCAGTTCTACGCAGGTTAGACTAAAATATATCTAATTAAGCTCATGTAGTGAAAGTGTCAATCCTCTCATGTTGATACATTCAAGGCTCATTGTTAACCAGCCCCTTTGGATGGCTTCGTTATTATTTCTCATGAATTTTTCCCATTTCATAAGCCTTTCGGTGTTTTCATCTTCCACCCCGACTGTTGCCCTCCGATGGGCTTCTGATGAGGCAAGTCCAGATTGGATCACTTGAATCATCACTGAATTAAGGGTTAACCAGCTAAGGATGTTCTCTACCTTCTTTGTGCTGAGTGCCAATTCAACGGTTTTCTGGGTTCTGCACGTTTCAACTATTCATGATCTGCCTAGGAGAAAGTAAACAATGTTACACCGCAAGATCTATCAGCTTTATGAAGAGGGTCGTGAGGTATGTATTTTCTTGCGGGATCAACAACGCTGGATAGAAGCGGCTCATATTGTTGATGTGGAAGGGGATTTAATTACCATGCGTTATGAAATTGAGGATGATGATGAAATTAGTTCTTGGGAGGAGTTGGTTCGTTTAGAGAGTATCGGGGCAATTCAGCGTAAGTTAGCGTCTGTGCCTCGGGGGGATACGGAGTTGCTGGTGGCGGAGGATTGTCCCGAGGCGGAACAGATTCGCCCTCAGTCTCCAGAGGGAGAGTCGAGTTAGAGCTTGGAAATTGACACGAAAAAAACTCGGGAGCTTGGTAGCCCCGTCTCTTTAGAGCGGGGAGTATTCAATTCTGACCTTTTGCCTCCCCCTAGGAGCAGACTTTTTCAGCAAGCGGGATCTAGTGTTTGGGGTGGGTGAGGGGATTTTCTGGGATTCGCTCAGGCACGGGTTCTAATTGCTTAAACACTGGGGGTATGGTGTTTTTTTTCCACTTTTGGGCGAGTTGTTCCCGTTGATTGACTAGATAAATACTGACTAAGGTTAACATGACTCCTAACCATTGCAGGGGGGTGAGGATTTCTCCGAGGAGGAGGTTACTAAAAATGAGGGCAAAAACGGGGGTGAGGAAGGTAAGGGAGGTAAAACTGGTTAGGTTGCCTTGAGAGGCGATGTAGAAAAAGAGTCCGTAGGCGATCGCACTGCCAAAAATGGCTGAGTATCCCAACGCGAACCAACCACTAGCACTAATGTTTACCCATTGCTCGGTTTCCCACCATCCCGACAGCGCAAACAGGGGAACTCCGCCTAAAATCATGTGCCATCCTGTGGCGACGACGGGATTAACATGACGACTGACAAAACGAATGCTAACGGTGCCTGTGGCCATTGAGAGGGCGGCTAATAACATTAACCATTGACCATTGTTAAACAGATTTTGCCAACTCCAAGACCAAGTAACCGCTTCTTCGCTAAACCAACTCAAGAGCCATCCATCGGGTAAACCGATTAAACTAATCCCTAAGACCCCAATGAGTAGGCCAATTCCCCCCCACAGGCCAATCACTTCCCCGAAAAGCCAACTGGAGAGTAGGGCGATCGCAATGGGTTGAGAATCAATCATCACCGATCCCAGTCCAGCCCCTGTGCGTGCCAATCCTTCGGCTAAAAATCCTTGAAACAAAAACCCATCTAACAGGGCAAATAACCCAATCCAAAGCCATGCTTTCCAGCCCTTAGGTTGCGGGAGTTTCCAGTACCAACTCGCCCCCAAAATCAACACCCCGGCCGGAACTAAACGCACTCCGGCTACAAACAAGGGCGTTGTGTCAGCAATCACCCCTTTCATGGCTACCATTGCCGTTCCCCAGAGGAAAAACGGCGCAATGAGAACCAAAGGGAGCCAGGGGGATTGAGAAGTTACGGATTTCAACTGCATGAACTTTAAGAAACATTGCCAACTCTTTAGTTCATTGTAATCAAATGTTGAGTTTTATTAAGCACAGGTGAGAATTTTTTCCGGCGAGATGGGATTATGATGGGCGAAAAAGTTGGGGAGATTGAAAGAGATGCAGTGTGTTAGGGATTTCTGCTCGGAGCGGAGCAAGGTTAATTCCCTCGAAACCCCCTCAAACCAACCCAGAGCGTAACGCAATCACCGCCGCCTGTACCCGATCATCCACTGAAAGCTTATTCATCAACCCTCGAACATGAGTTTTTATTGTATTGGGGCTTAAATAAAGAATCTCGGCAATCTCATTATTACTCTTGCCCTCCACAATCCACTTCAACACCTCCATCTCCCGTTCCGATAAGGTATGGAGTGCCTCCCGTTTTTCCGCAGGTACCACGGGATGGAGATTATTCATCACCAAACGAGCCACTTGTGGATCCAAATAAGATCCCCCCTCCTTGGCTGCCTGAATCGCCGTCACCAAGCGCTCAATATTCGCCCCCTTAATACAATATCCATCGGCTCCACTCGATAACGCCGCCACCACCTCCGTTTGTAGTCGATGGGAGGTTAACATGACCACCCCCATGTTGGGAAACTTTTCCTTAATTTGTTTGGTGGCCGAAATCCCATCCAAACGGGGTAAACCAATATCCATCACCACTACATCCGGTTTCAAGGTTGCTGCCGCTTCTATAGCTAAATAACCATCTTCTGCTTGCCCTACTATCTCGAAATCGGACACTGTACTCAGGGTTTGCTCTAAACCCAATTGCATCATGGGATCATCTTCAACAATCAGGATGCGGAGTTTTGGTTTAGAAGCAGTTTTAGACATGGGAGAGGATTAAAATCCGAGAAAACCCATCGGGGTTCCCCGGTGATAGAACAGATTGAGCTATCCCTATTGTACCAAGCACCGTCATTCTAATTCCAAGGGGGCGACAAGGTGGGGAGACTCCACAGGGGTCTGGGATGCCTGACATTGATCCCGTAGACCTACTAGGGCGATCGCAAAGCCCAGGACAATCCCAATCCCCAATAGCCAAGCATGGGTAGCATCAAGGGAAAGAAGTAGGCGGCGATCGCTGCCGTAGATTTGGATCGACCAGCCTTCAGAACTAACAGGATATTGGAGTTTCTGCATTTAACCCTCCACGCAAACACCTGTAGCGGGCTGGTCAGCAAGATAGCACAGGGCGCGGAAGCGCAAAGCGATCAACTCATCGTAAAGGGGATTGAGCTTACACAAGGGAGGAATCACCAACAGCGTCCGTCCTTGCCAAACAATCTTCCGGGCAAAGGGACATTGATCGGGAATCCAGCGACAGATTGATTGGGCGATCGCCGCATTGCGAATTTCAAACCGATTGAGCCAGTGGCGCAGGGGGGAGAGGACATCCACCGATAACTCACGAGGTTGATTCACCGATGGGGAGGATTGAGTCGTTTTGAGGTTGTGGATGAAAGTCATAGAACTTATTTCCTTTGAGTGGCTTGTTTTTAGCTTATAAATAAAACAGGCTGATGTAAACAGGAAAATAATATAATTTTTATCTATGATTAATAAGTGCAACTTAAGCTTTAGCCCACAGTAGACAGGAGCAAGAGGGCGAAAAATTTTTCGCCCTCACTGCCCTAGGGTAGGGCTTGCTGAATAGAACCAGACGCTAGGGAATAGAGACTTCCGGCTTGCCTTGCCATTCCCCCCTCTTCCCAAGGGGGGCTAGAGGGGATAATCCCTCAAAGAGACTTCCGGCTTACCTTGCCATTCCCCCCTTCCCAAGGGGGGCTAGGGGGGATAATCCCTCAAACAGCCACAGGTTCCGCCTTCACCGACGAGAGAATAGCCTTCGCCGCCTGTCGCCCGGAAATCGTCGCCCCTTCCATACTGTCGATATAATCCTGTTGGGTATAACTGCCCGCCAAAAAGAAATTAGAAATCGGGGTTTTTTGGTTTGGGCGGAAAGGATCCATCCCCGGCGCTTCTCGATAAAGAGATTGAGCCAACTTCACCACACTATACCAAGTCATATTCAAATCCCGTGCCGAAGGGAATAACTCCCGCACTTGGGCTAAAACCTGCTGGGCAATTTCATCATTAGGCTTTTTAATAAAAGGATCACCGGGCGTTAAGACCAACTGCAATAAAGACCCCTCACCGGGCTTATAATAATCCGCCGGACTGGTTAATGCTAAATCCGCAAAACAAGAAAAATCTGCATCCGCCGTATAGAGTAAATTATCAAGGCCTACCGCTTTTTCTAACTGTTTGCGTTTTGCCTCATCCTGCATTTCCGTCACCCAGCCATCAAAGCGCAACTGTACCGTCGCCACCGGAACCGCTTCTAGTTTATAAATATTGTCAAACTCCGACCACTTGCGCCAACCTTCCGGCAAGAGGCGCTGAATCCCCGGCACATCACAAGCGGCCACATAAGCATCTGCTGTGATGGTGGTTTCACTCTCCCCATCAGCCACCACTAAGCCCGTCACCTGCTCATTTTCATACAACACCTCACGCACGCGGCGACGGGTGTAGATTTTCGTCCCCCGTGCTTCCAAATAGTCCACAATGGGCTTATGGAGATATTCGGCCGGAGATCCTTCCAACATTCGCAACACCGAGGCCTCGGTTTTGGCGGCGAAAAACTGGAAAATGGTCAACATACAACGGGCGGAAATGTTTTCTGTATCGATGAAACCCAAAGCATAGGCGATGGGGTTCCACATCCGCTTTAAGCTGCTATTGTTGCCCCCATGTTGGCGAAACCAATCGGCGAAACTAATGGAGTCGAGATCCCGAATTTGTCTCATGGCTCCCTCAAAGTCAATTAAACCGCGCACAATGGGGCTAGTGCCGAGGGCGAGGGAGTTGGAGAGTTTATCAAGGGTATTGAGTTGTGAGGTGGTGAAAAAGGCTTTCAGGCCATTAAAAGGGGCCCCGGTGATGAAGCGAAAGTCTAATTCTCCAATCCGTCCTCCGGTGTTGATGAAGGTGTGGGTATGTTCTTTAAGTCGTAAGTTATCAAGGGCGCCCACTTTTTCCATTAACCCAAACAGGTTATAGTAGCAACCGAAAAAGACGTGCAATCCCATCTCGATATGGTTGCCATCGGCATCTACCCAACTGCCTACTTTCCCCCCCACAAAGGGGCGAGACTCAAAAATTTCGACCTCACAGCCTGCATCCACGAGATCCACTGCCGTCGCCATGCCTGCTAGTCCTGCACCAACAATTGCAACCCGCATTCCTCTTTCCTTTTACGTTTCGTTACATTAACTAATGTACTCTAGATTGATCGCCTTTGTGCTAATACTGTTCTCTATTACCTATTACCTGACCTTGACAAGAGGAGAAAAGGCTTAACTTGTCAAGCTTGCCTACTACCTATTCCCTGTTCCCTTTGTGGATTATAAAACTCAAATGGAAACGCTATATGGGTTCAATCGCTGAATAAATGACAACTTACTGGTTTCCTATTCTAATCTGCTATGACCTCACTCGTTCCCTTGACTTTTATTGACCTTTTCGCAGGAATTGGCGGGATGCGTCTAGGGTTTGAGTATCATAGCGCCCAATGTGTTTTTTCCTCGGAATGGGATGCTTTTGCTCAACAAACTTATCAAGCGAACTTCGGCGAAATTCCTCAAGGGGATATCACCCAAATCAGACCGGAAGATATCCCGAATCATGATATTTTGTTGGCGGGTTTCCCTTGTCAAGCTTTTAGTATTTGTGGGGATCAGAAGGGTTTTTTTGATACGCGAGGGACGTTGTTTTTTAACATTGAAGAAATCTTAAAGGTCAAGCAACCTGCTGCCTTTTTGTTAGAAAACGTCAAAAATTTAAAGTCTCATGATCAGGGTAGAACGTTTAAAACGATTCTCGATCATTTAAAAAATTTGGGCTATTTTATCCATCATAGGGTTTTAAATTCTCTAGATTTTGGTGTTCCCCAAAAGCGAGAACGGACTTTTATTGTGGGGTTTAAAGAAAATTTGCGATTTTCTTTTCCCAAACCTCTAGGTATTCGTCCCCAACTTCAGGATATTTTAGAACCAGAGAGCCAAGTTGATCCTCAATATTTTTTGTCGGAAGAGATTAAACAAAAACGACTGGCAAAGGTTAAACCCAATTACCCGATTCCTTCCATTTGGCATGAAAACAAAAGCGGTAATATTTCGGCGTTAGAATACTCTTGTGCTTTACGTGCGGGGGCTTCTTATAATTATTTGGTGGTCAATGGGGTGAGAAGACCTACAGCGCGGGAATTGCTGAGATTACAGGGCTTTCCTGATAGTTTTAAGGTTGTTGTTCCCTATTCCCAACTTAGAAAGCAAGTCGGAAATAGTGTGACTATTCCGGTTATTCAGTCCATTGCCAGTGAAATGGTTAAAAGTCTGAAGAGTCAACCCAAAGTTGCCACATTTATGGGACTTGACAAAATGCACACAAGCTTAACTTGTCAAGGTTGCTATCCTATATTCGACCATAACGGGCGATCGCATCATCACTAGAATTCTCCTGTTGCCCTAACCATGCCCACAGTTGATCCCCGAGGGAAAAGTGCCACCATTCCCGAGGATGACGACGAAATCCAGCCTGAGTCATGATTCGATGGAGGAGTTGGCGATGTTGGTGATAGGTTTGTTCGGGGGGCGTTTGGGCGGTGGCGTAATAGTCGGGGTGCGATCGCGCTGATAACTCATCAATCTCGGAACCCATATCTACCACGTTCCCCTGTGCGTCTACTAACGTAATATCTAAGGCGGCCCCGGTGCTGTGGGGGGGCGGTGTGGCGGGATCGGAACTCGGCAGCGCCCAGAGTTCATAAACCACTTGCCAAAGGTCTTGTTTTTCGGCTTCGGATAGGTTGGCTTCGTTCAATCCTCGTTGTTGCAGGAGAGTCTGAAAACTATAGTCCACCATGAATTGCTGGACGCTAATGGGTCGAAAGGCATCAAAAATTAGGATTTTCCAGTGGGGATGTTCTTCTTGTAGGGCTTGCTGGGCTTGCTGGAGGGCTTGAATCACCCCTTGGCGCAGAAAATAAGGCGATCGCCCTTGATAATCTGCCCCCAAGGCCGCGTAGGGGTGGGTGGGGGGGATAACAAACACCTCGCGGGGAATGGGGGCTAAAGGTTCGTGACATTCCACAATGGGAATCTGTTGATAGGGTTTCAAGTTCACTCTTCGGGTTTGGGGGGTACGGGATCATAGCCTCCGGGGTGGAAGGGATGACAGCGCGCAATACGGCACAGGGTCAACCATCCGCCCTTGATCGCTCCGAAACGGGCGATCGCCTCCATCCCATATTGAGAACAAGTCGGCTGGAAACGACACATGGGGGGAAAGAGAGGGGAAATTAAGGCGCGGTAGGCTCGGATTAGCCCAATTAATAACATTTTCATGATCTTCTTCCGAGAAACCCCATCCTACAAGTGGAGTGGGGTTGTTGACGGTGGGTTATTGTTGCAGAAGTCCTGCTTCTTGCAGTTTTCTTAACACGGGATTAGGATCAAATATGCCCATAAAAAACAGGAGATAGTGCTATTCTATCTCCTTGTTCTTGTTCTACGGGCTAGGAGGGATTCGAACCCCCGACACCGTGGTCCGTAGCCACGTGCTCTAGTCCACTGAGCTACAAGCCCTTTTCTTTAGCGCTGCTGTATGCAACGATTAATAAATATAACACAGGAATCTAGAATGGCGCAAGAGTTTTTAGAAAAAAAAGGGTTAACTCATTTAAACAATCGCGGGGAAGCCCAAATGGTGGACGTTTCGGGGAAACCCATCACCCAACGGCGAGCCATTGCTCAAGGACAAATCCGCATGGCTCTAAGTACCCTAGAAGCGATTGAACAAGGCAATGCGCCGAAAGGGGATGTGATCACCACGGCGAAACTGGCGGGGATTATGGCCGCGAAACAGACAGCCCAGCTAATCCCGTTGTGTCATCCCCTGCCCTTGCACAAGATTCAAGTTGAGATTGAGTGCGATCGCCATCTCCCCGGTTATCAAATCCGCGCCACCGTCGGCACTAAGGCCGAAACGGGAGTAGAAATGGAAGCCCTAACCGCCGTTTCCCTCGCCGCACTGACGCTGTACGACATGGCAAAGGCTTTAGATAAAACCATGACCATTGAAGGGATTCAGGTGATCGAGAAAACCGGAGGCCAATCCCAAACTAGCGACAAGTGATTGTTCGGTTGCCTGTATACTGACAAGTGGTGGTACTGCTCCCACGTCCCCCGGTGGTAGTGGTGGTGCGGGTGGTGCTGCTTCCCCCGCTGGTGGTGGTAGTGGTAGTTCGGGTGCGGGTGGTGCTACCTCCCCCTGTATTCGTGACGGTTCTGGTTCTCGTGCGGGTGGTTTGTGCCATTAACCCCGTATTTTCCGAGGATTCCCCTACCCTACTGGAGAGATGGGATAGAGCGGCTGAGGAGGGAAGTTGAGAACCCAGTAAGACGATAGCCGCTAGAGACAAGACAAGGCTGTTTTTATTCATTTTAGCGTTGTGAACGTTGAATAAGGATGAGGTAATCTGAGAAAGTCTTCGGGGAAAATTCGGGGAAATACCGGATTTTGGTCAGGTGCATGAGCTTGTTCTTTTCACGGATTGGGAGACTTTCCCCTGCACGCAAGATAGGGCTACAAATCGAGTGGGGTCAGTTACGGATAATTCTGCTCTAGGGAATAATAATTCCCTATTCCCTTGTTGCATTCAAAGAGTGGGGAGGTCAACTATTGGGAACAATCCTGATTGACCTACGTCTAGAAGACAGAAATAAGGTCTGCTCTACCATCACCTATTGCACCCATTGCAATTAACAGGATTTCAACTCTCATCCTTCTTGTACACCTAAATATAGTCCTCAATACCATCAGATATCATGGAATATCGAACCAGCTACTCAACTCTCTCTTTGCCTCTGGTTGGTCTTGCGCTGCTGCTGAGTGGTGGAAGCGCCCAAGCTACAGAACACACCCCACTCCTGCTAAGTCAAGCCACCCCGGAAGCCGAAGATGTCATTATACAAACGGAAGATGACCCCCGTTTTACCTGCCAATCTAACAACGGGTCTTATACCGTTATGTATACCCCCAAAGAACAACCAGAATATGCTTATCCTTGGGCATCTCCCCAAGACTTAGGGGGGGGCTGGACGGCCGATAAACGCTGTAATACAATCAGCCAACGTTTAGAACAATATCGTCCCGATGGTTTGTTAGAACTACGAACCGGGGTAGAAAATAACTATAATGTTATTTGCGTAACCACTCAAACAGATCCCAGTTGTCGTATTGTCTTAACGGTGCCTCCCGGACAAGATCCCATCGCTACAAGGGACCAGGTGTTCCAAAATCTAACACTGGCAGATAGTGGCCAGGCGACTCAAGGGGTAAACACTTTTATTAACGGCGGTAATATGGGGGGTATTATCGGCGAACTGGGCAATATGTTAGGGATTGATCCCTCTAGCTTAGGGGGCATTTTGGGCGGCAGTGGAGCCACAGGTGGGGGAGCGCCTCTTTCTTCGCCCGGTGGGATTAATTTACGCCCCTTCCTCGCTCCGTCTGATGGAGGCACCGGAACCCACTTACGGCAAAGTAGCCCGATTCGGAATACTCCTCGCCCCGTCCGTAATCCCGGGAATCCGGGGTCTGGTCGGACTTTAAACCCGGATAATTTCCGTTAAGGTTGTAGGAAGAGGAAACCCGGCGCTAGTTATTCCGAGCGCCGGGTTTCTCGTTGTTAGGGCATAGTGCAAAATGGGCTAATCGAGTGGTTGATGGTCTATGGTGCCTCTGAGAACTTTTTGCTCGTAAGACAGAGGATAGAGTCAACAAAACCGCCTAAAATAAGGGTTGCTCTCCTAGTTGTGCAACTTGATTGTTGAAGACCAATGACGAAAATAGCCCCGACTCCTTCCCATCCTGCATCGACTCGCCCCGATTATGATGTAATTGTCATTGGTTCAGGCATTGGTGGACTGGTGACGGCCACCCAACTGGCGGCGAAGGGGGCAAAGGTTTTGGTTTTAGAACGGTATTTGATTCCGGGGGGGAGTGCGGGGTATTTCGAGCGAGAGGGCTATTGTTTTGATGTGGGTGCCTCGATGATTTTTGGGTTTGGAACCGAAGGCACGACCAATTTACTCACTCGCGCTTTGGATGCAGTGGGGATGAAAATTGAGACGATTCCCGATAGTTGCCAGATTCATTATCACTTGCCCCAAGGTCTGGAACTCAAGGTGCATCGGGATTATGAGCAGTTTTTAGGGGAATTAGGCGATCGCTTTCCCCAAGAACGTCAAGGCATCCGTCGCTTCTATGACGAGTGTTGGCAGGTGTTTAACTGCCTCAATGTTATGGAATTACTCTCCCTCGAAGAATTGGGCTATTTATTCCGCGTCTTTTTTCAACACCCCCTCGCCTGTTTAGGTTTAGTGAAATATCTGCCCCAAAATGTAGGCGATATTGCCCGACGCTACATTAAAGACCCCGAATTACTCAAATTCATTGACATGGAATGTTACTGCTGGTCTGTAGTGCCGGCCGCCAAAACTCCCATGATTAACGCTGGAATGGTCTTTTCTGACCGACATTATGGGGGAATTAATTACCCCAAAGGGGGAGTCGGACAAATTGCCCAGAAACTGGTGGAAGGTTTAGAAAAAGCCGGGGGACAAATTCAATATAAAGCCCGAGTGAGTCAGATTATTCTAGAAAATGGTCGGGCCGTAGGGGTGCAACTGGCAACCGGAGAACATTACTATGCCACACGGATTGTTTCTAATGCCACCCGTTGGGATACCTTCGAGAAACTCCTCCCCTCAGAACTCATGCCTCCCTCCGAAAAACGTTGGAAAGAGCGTTATCAAAAGTCCCCCAGTTTCCTCAGTTTACATTTAGGAGTCGATGCCTCCGTGTTAGCCGAAGGAACCGAATGCCATCATATCCTGTTAGAAGAGTGGGAGAAGATGGAAGAAGCCGAGGGAACTATTTTTGTCTCGATTCCCACCCTCCTTGACCCCAGTTTAGCCCCGGCTGGCCATCACATTATTCACAGTTTTACACCCAGTTGGATTAAGGATTGGCAAAACTTATCGACCAAGGAATATGAAGAGAAAAAAGAAGCCGCCGCCGACCGTATTATTGACCGTTTAGAGCAGATTTTCCCCCATTTAACCCAAGCCATTGATTATCAAGAAGTAGGAACAGCACGCACCCATCGCCGCTTTTTAGGGCGGGATGATGGTACCTATGGCCCCATTCCGCGCCGCAAGTTGGCGGGATTGTTAGGGATGCCCTTCAATCGAACCGCTATTCCGGGCTTATATTGTGTGGGGGATAGTACGTTCCCCGGACAAGGTTTAAATGCGGTGGCTTTTTCGGGGTTTGCCTGCGCCCATCGGGTGGCCGTGGATTTGGGCTATTAGGCTCCCGCAGACCCTACTTAGGGCTTGCTGACTTCGGGAGTCGGGAGTCGGGGAGCAGGGGAGCAGGGGAGTGGGGGGTCAGGAGTCGGGTGTAATGTCATTGACTAACTTTAGCCAGAAACCGGGTTGCGTTCATTGTCTAGTTTTCTCGATACACCCTAGCAAAAACCCGGTTTCTAATATCAATTATCAATTATCAATTCCCTATTCCCTAGCCCCACGAGTAGAGTTATTCAGCAAGCCCTACTTAACGAGAGGGATAGGGAATGAGCAGTAAACGCCCTCCCTGTAACTTCCCTGCCCTCTCCTCTCGGTCAAAACGCCAATATTGTTGATACTCGTTCAAGAAGTTCTGCCCTAGAATGCCATCAACTTCTAAGAGTTTCAATACGGGAGAGGCCAGAATAATGGCATCTAAATCCTGTTGCTCGTGCTGCTCTAACTTCACCTGACGTAAGACCGTTGCTTGAGCGGGTTCTAAGCCACAAAATCCCTGAATTTGAATGGGAGAACGGTCTTCCTCTCCTAAGTTTAATAATTCTGCTAATCCTTGGGAAATAAACATCCGATCAGCCCCATTATCAATTAAAAAGGTAAAGGGGCCTTCGCCATTAATCTCCACCTGCACTAATAACACCCCCAAGCGTTCTACTAATGGCACCTCTGCCTCTAAATTTAGTTCAGGGTTACTACCGGGAGGGAGCAGGGTTAACATTCGTTGGCGGGGGTCTACTTCTAAATCATAATGACCTAGGACATCCATTCCTAACACTCCGTCGAGTCTCCCCGGAATGATGACATCGGTAAATTCTAGACCTTGGAGGCCTTCAATTCTCAGGGAATCCCGCGTTAAGGGGGGGAAGGTGTGCAAATTGGCGTTCATGGTTTCACACTCGTCTCCAGCTACGGCAGAGGTGAGGAGTTCTTGGGGTAAGGCTTTCCCTTGGAGTCCTAAATCCTTGACGGTGGGGGTGGATAACATGGAGGTAGAGGCTCCGATGTCAAATAAAAAGGTTGCGGTGCGATCGCCTAGCGTCTCAGAATGAGAATCGCCAATGTGCAAATCCAAGACAAAAACCCGGGTTCCCGTCAGCGCCCTCAAGGGAATTGTCTCCTCTCCCGTGGTTTGGGGGTGGGGCAAATCTAAATCTTGCAGTTGCACAATAGCACGTAAACCTTCCGTCAGGGGGAGGGGAGCCGTAGACTGTAACGGATGGAGAATGACCGGGGGGGCGATTTCTGCGAAGGTAGGCTGTTCTCGATAGGGGGTGAGGAACAGGGTTAAACAAGCTGTAGCGATATAGGAAAATCTGTGCATCATTTTGGGTGAATTGCTCTGAATCTTGAACGGAGAAAACTTTTTCGATAAGCAGGAATCCGACGAGCTTTTACCCGTCTAGAGAATGCCCCTGATTTGAGGATCTGTCGTCCCGATATTAGCAAAAATCAGAGGGTATACTTAAGAAAAGAGTGGAGTAGTTGTCCGTTGCTGGTGCGCCGCACTCGATCTGTACCGATTTGTACCATGAAAAGAATTCGCTTCTGGTTCGCTTTAACGCTCTGGTTTCTTGTCGGGTTATTGATGGTGCTGTTCCTGTTTCCCCTAACCCTACAAGCTCAATTAACCCCCCCTTGGCAAATCTCCCGCACTCAGAGCCAATCCTTTGAGGACTTGGTGCAAGGGAAGCGGGAAAAAGAGGGACTTTTTCGACTTTATGAAGGTGCGGGGAAACTCTATCTGGAAATCCAACCAGAACAACTGAATCGAGATTATCTCTTAATCACCTCCCTAGCCAGTGGTATTGGGGAAGATCGATTAGTCGCTGGGTTTCCCATTCGTAGTTTTCTCTTTCGCTTGCGTCGGGTCAATAATCAGATTCAGTTTGTTTTACCGAATCTAAATTTTCGGGTAAGTCAAGATCCGGCTGTGGAACGTTCTTTGCAACAGTCTTTTAGTGATTCGGTGTTACAAGTTTTACCCATTGCGGCCACTCATCCCACGCGCAATAGTTTGTTAGTGGATTTTACCCGCTTGTTAATGTCTCAGGATGATGTGTCGGGGTTGGGAAATTATTTGAGTCCCCACTATACTATTGACGCGGACAAGTCCTATCTCAACCAAATTAAGGCTTTCCCGGAAAATATCGAATTAAATGTAGTTTATGGCTTTTCGTCGGGTAGTCGAGGAACGCTGCCTATTCCTTCGATTCCCGATGCTCGTTCGTTTAATTTAGGGGTTCACTATAGTATCTCTCAACTGCCCCAAGATAATCGCTATGTTCCCCGCCTCGCGGATGATCGGGTGGGTTATTTTATTAATACTTATCAAGATTTGGGAGATACCCGCAGCCGGGATCCGGTGGTGCGGTATATTAAGCGCTGGCGACTGGAACCGCAAGATCCCCTCGCGGTGTCTTCTCCTCCGGTGAAGCCGATTGTGTTCTGGTTGGAAAATACGATTCCGGTGGAGTATCGGGAAGCGGTACGGGAGGGGGTTTTAGCTTGGAATAAGGCGTTTGCAAAGGCGGGGTTTCAGGATGCTATTGTGGTGAAACAAATGCCCGATGATGCGACTTGGGATCCGGCGGATGTGCGCTACAATACGGTGCGCTGGTCGAGTACGTCGAGTTCTGGGATTTTGGGGATTGGCCCGTCTCAGATGAATCCGCTCACGGGGGAAATTCTGGCGGCGGATATTGTGATTAATGGCAATGTGGTGCGCTATCTGCAAGATCAATATCAGAACCTCTCGGGGTTGCATCATGGGTTAGAGGATTCTCTGTTTACGGAGGATTGGTGTCGCCAAGGGTTAGGGTTTCAACAGTATTGGGGACAAAGTACGGAGGGATGGTCTGAAGAAAGGGAACAGGAGAAGGTTTCGGCGTTGGAACACCTGATGACGGATTATGACCTCTGTTATGGTTTTGGGGCGTTGGAACAGGCCAATATGGGTATGGTGGGGATGACGTTGTTGGGGGATGTGATTCCCCGACAGGCGGCCCGTGAGCAGTATATTAATCAGTTTTTGCGTTTTTTGGTGGCGCACGAAATTGGCCACGCTTTGGGTTTGCGACACAATTTCCACGGCAGTACGTTGTTAAAACCGGAGGAGTTGAATAATCTGGATGTGACTCATGATAAGGGCTTAGTGAGTTCGATGATGGACTATGTGGGGGTGAATTTGGCTCCGGCTGGTACTCCTCAAGGGGATTTTTTCCCGGTGGTGGTGGGGCCCTATGATTGTTGGGCGATTGAGTATGGCTATAAGCACAGTGGGGCGTTAGTTTCGGCGGCTGAACGGCGGTTTTTAGATGAGATTGCGAGTCAGTCTAGCCGTCCGGAGTTAGCCTATGCGACGGATGAGGATTTATTCGGGTTTCAGGATCCGAATGTGAATGCGTTTGATTTGAGTGGGGATGTGTTGACGTTTACTGAGTGGCAATTGGAGAATTCCCGTCGGATGTGGCAACAGTTGGAACGGCGCTATCCGGTGGCGGGCGATCGCTATAGTGATATGCGGGCGAAGTTTAATCAGATTTTTAGTTACTATTCCCGCCAAGTGTCTTTTATCTCGAATTTTATCGGCGGACGTTCGTTTAATCGCGATCGCCCAGGCCGCCCTAATAGTCGTTTACCCTTTCAACAGGTGTCGTTACAGCAACAACGGGAGGCTCTGAATTTGTTGCAAAAATATGTTTTTTCGACGGAAGGGTTTAGTTTTTCTTCGCAGTTATTGAATCAATTGGCTCCTTCTCGTTGGCCGGGTGTGGGACGACCGGTTCCGTTGTTAAATCTGGACTATCCCATTCATGACAATGTTTTGGCACTGCAAGGGCGAATTTTGCGATCGCTGCTTTCCCCCCAACGATTGAGTCGTCTACGAGATCAGGAGTTGAAAACCCCCCAAGAGGCCTTAAGTTTGCCGGAGTTGTACGATACCCTTCAAGGGGGTATCTGGTCGGAAGTCTTGCAGGCGGAACGATCTGGGATTAATATTTCTAGTCTGCGTCGTTCTTTACAACGGGAACATCTCCAGATTTTGGGGGCTATGGTGCTAGGACGCTCGTCCGTGCCGGAGGATGCTAGAACACTCGCTTGGTATGAGTTGAGGCAGCTTCAAGGGGCAATTAACCACGTTCTAGGGCGTTTTGGGGGGCAGTTGGATGCCTATACTCGCGCCCATCTTGCGGAAACGAGCGATCGCATTACGGGACTATTAAGTGCTACTTTTGAGCAAGTGAGTGTTGACTTATAATCTTGTGCGCTGAAGCGCTACTACGAACCGAACGACTAACTGGAGATGTCCTTAGCGAACGCGGATCAATTTAAAATTACCTTGGCTCCCCTAGAACTAGAGGAAGTCTACCGCCTAGCAGATAACCCCGGCAATGGGGCCATTGTCCTGATGAGTGGCACTGTGCGCAACAATACGGACGGTAAGGGGGTGAGGTTTCTAGAGTATCAGGCCTATGAACCTATGGCGATCGCAATTTTCCAAAACATCGCCCAGAATATCCGTCGAGAGTGGCCTGCAACCAATCAGGTCATTATTCACCATCGCATCGGACGGCTACAGATTGGGGAAATTAGCGTCCTCGTCGCCGTAGGATGTCCCCATCGCGGAGAAGCCTTTGCTGCTTGTCAGTATGCCATTGATACCTTAAAGCACAATGCACCCATCTGGAAAAAAGAACACTGGGTAGACGGTTCCAGTCAATGGGTGAGTATTGGGGCCTGTGAAGAGGATTCAGGGAAGACAAAAACTCCTCTGAGAAGTGAGAAGTGAGAAGGGAGAAGTGAGAAGTGAGAATTATTATCGACTCCCCCTCTCCCCCGCTCCCCCGCTCCCCGAGTTATTCAGTAAGCCCTAGCTAGGGATGCCACTAAAATTGAACCTTTTGGACTTGACAAAGCATTAAGCCAAACCACTCTTTTTCATCAACCCATCCCCCAATAGATTTTAAACCCTGTTGACTTAAATAGTCGGGTAACGTTTGCCAGTTAAACTTACGAGAAATTTCCGTGTGGATAGTTTCTCCAGCTTTAAAATCTAGGGTTAAATTGAGGCTGTTTAAACTTACTTTATGGTCCGCTTGCGCGTCTAAGTACATCTCAATTTGATGGTCTTTGCTGTTATAAATTGCCCGATGTTTAAACAAACTCAAGTTAAAGTTACCATCAAAGCGCCAGTTCAAATGTTCGAGCATATTTAGATTAAAAGCGGCCGTGACTCCTTGACTGTCATTGTAAGCCGCTTCCAGCACATCAGGGGACTTTTGTAAATCCACTCCCAGTAAAAAATAGTCTCCCGGTTGTAATCCTTGGGCGACTTCTTGTAAAAAGCGATCGCAATCTTGGGAAGTAAAGTTACCAATACTACTCCCTAAAAAGATGACCAAGCGCCCCGGAGGAGTATTTTCGATCAATTGTTCTAATGCCTCATCATAAGTGCCAACTAACCCAGTAACTTTTAAATTAGGGTAATCTGTAACCAATTGTTTGGCACTTTCCACTAGAATCTCTGCACTCACATCAATGGGAACATAATGCACAGAATCCCCCAACGTTTGATAGGCATTTAACAACAAACGGGTTTTTGTAGAACTGCCACTGCCCAACTCGACAATTTCACAAAGTCCAGTCATAGCAGCAATTTCATTGGCACACTTTTGTAGAATACTCGCCTCAGTGCGGGTGGGATAATATTCCGGGAGTTGACAAATTTGCTCAAACAGTTGAGAACCTTTGGCATCATAAAAGTAACGAGCAGGCAAGGTTTTAGGAATTTTTTTAAACCCTTCAATAATTTCTGGGTCAAAGTTAGGGTTATAAATGGGTTGATTGTGATGCAGATATTGAATCTCAATATCACCAACAAGCGACGGGCTAGTTTGAGCAGATGAAATCATTAGGCTAAAGAGCGAATCTGTGTGAGTAAGAACCTATTTGCAAAGTACCTTACTTGGGATTCTTGAGCAAGGACTTATAGCTAATGATACTTCCCTTGGCAGAGGGGACCGAGGCCTTAAGATGGCTTTTGACTTCTGAGGGCTGAGTTTCCCCTTGAACCAAGGCTGACAACTTAAGCTTGTGTGCCTTTTGTCAAGTCCCAGATATAGCGTTTAATAAATTTGACAACGCTATTTAGGGTTTACTGAATAACTCTACTCGTGGAGCTAGGGAACAGGGAATAGGCAATTGATAATTGATAATTGACATGAGAAACCGGGTTTTTGCTAGGGTGTATCGAGAAAACTAGACAATGAATGCAACCCGGTTTCTGGCTAAAGTTAGTCAAAGTTAGTCAATGACATTACACCCGACTCCTGACCTCCCCTGCTCCCCTGCTCCCCTGCCCCCCTGCTCCCCTATTCCCTAACCTTGACCAGAGGAGAAAAGGCTTAACTGGTCAAGATTGCCCAAGACCTGTTCCTCAACTCTGCAAATAATTATGGCAAAAATTTAAGAATTATTGCACTTAAACAACTGTCATGTTGTTAAAATTATCCCCTAAAAGCGCGCCAAACTAGGGATTATAGGCACTTGTAGCCCTTCGTTCTGCCCATTGAAGGATGAAACAGGAAATTCCCCTATCTGAGAAAATGCTTTAGCAATGCAGGCCAAAAAATCGGGTCGCATTCAACCTACTGGAGGCAGAGATTCTATGAAATTGGCTTATTGGATGTATGCGGGACCAGCCCATATCGGCACCCTGCGGATTGCAAGTTCTTTTAAAAATGTTCATGCCATTATGCACGCCCCTTTAGGGGATGATTATTTTAATGTTATGCGTTCGATGTTGGAACGAGAGCGCGATTTTACTCCAGTAACGGCCAGTGTGGTAGATCGGAATGTCTTAGCGCGGGGATCTCAAGAAAAGGTCGTTGATAACATCACCCGGAAAGATCGCGAAGAATCACCAGATTTAATTGTTCTCACCCCCACTTGTACCTCCAGCATCTTACAAGAAGATTTACAAAACTTTGTAGATCGCGCTCAACTCGATGCGCGGGGGGATGTACTGTTAGCGGATGTAAACCATTATCGGGTGAACGAATTGCAAGCAGGCGATCGCACCCTACAACAAATTGTCCAGTTTTACCTCGAAAAAGCCCGCAAAAAAGGGGACTTACCCACCGAGAAAACCGCCAAACCCAGCGTTAATATTATCGGGATTTCCACCCTCGGATTCCACAATCAACACGACTGCACCGAATTAAAACGCCTCATGTCCGACTTAGGCATTGAAGTCAACGAAGTTATCCCCGAAGGTGCCAGCGTTCACAACCTCAAAAACCTTCCCCAAGCGTGGTTTAACCTCGTCCCCTATCGGGAATTAGGCTTAATGACCGCCCAATACTTAGAACAAGAGTTCGGGATGCCCTGTGTAGATATTACCCCGATGGGAGTAGTAGAAACAGCCCGGTGTATTCGCAAAATTCAACAGCTACTCAATGCACAAGGGGCGGGGGTAGACTATGAAGAGTATATTGACCATCAAACGCGCCATGTCTCCCAGGCCGCTTGGTTTTCCCGTTCCATCGACTGCCAAAACCTCACCGGGAAAAAGGCCGTCGTGTTTGGGGATAACACCCACGCCGCCGCGATGACCAAGATTTTAGCGCGGGAGATGGGGATTCATGTAGTCCTAGCGGGGACTTATTGCAAGTATGATGCTGACTGGTTTAAAGCCCAGGTGAGCGAATATTGTGACGAGGTACTGATTAGTGATGATAACGGAGCGATTGGGGATGCGATCGCCCGTTTGGAGCCTGCCGCCATCTTCGGCACCCAAATGGAACGTCATATCGGCAAACGTTTAAACATCCCCTGCGGAGTCATTGCCGCCCCCATTCACATCCAAAACTTCCCCATTGGCTACCGTCCTTTCCTCGGCTACGAAGGCACAAATCAAGTCGCCGATTTAGTCTACAATTCCTTTACCTTGGGCATGGAAGATCATCTCTTAGAAATCTTTGGGGGTCATGATACTAAAGAAGTGATCACTAAAGGAATGTCCGCCGATTCTGATTTGAATTGGACCAAAGAAGCCCAAGCGACCTTAAATCAAGTCCCCGGTTTTGTACGCGGTAAAGTCAAGCGCAATACAGAAAAATTCGCCCGTGAACGAGGTTTAAGTGAGATCAGCCTAGAAGTGTTCTATGCCGCTAAAGAAGCCGTAGGCGCTTAACTTTTAACCGCTAATCTGGTTCAAAAATCCTTGCACCAGAAACCCGATTTCTTGACCGTTATTCGTCATCCGTTCACCTGACCGATTACTAATAATCGGTGAGAAATCGGGTTTTTCTCCCAAGATATAAAGCAACATCTCCAAGCTGTATAAGCCCTTGCTTTTCAGTAAAACTACGCAACCCTAACTATAATATAGCTATTCCTAATGAGACGTGAACTCTGGGCTATTGTCCTATGTCGATTCCAGGCGAGCCTTTTTTGCACGACTCAGATAGGTTCGCTATATTACACAAATATTACAAAAAATAAAGTTTGACTTGACAACCCAACGCAATCTTAGGGATAAGTAGAAAAATTCATCCATCCCACTAGACTTTAAGCGTCATGGTCAATCAACTCAGAGAAAATAACAATGATCTGCCTACCGTAGATTATAAGGACTTACTGACACAGATTATTGACACACTGCAAACCTCATCAGGACCCTATTTTAGCATTATTGAAAAAACAGTTGAAAACAAATCTAACAAAACTGGAACATCCGATCAATCCGAAAAAAAATCCTATCAACGTTTTATTTTAGATATTGATCAAATTGCTACAACTGTCTCTCAAAAACCAATCCCCAATCCATTAAGTCGTATTGGTTATCATAAAATAACAACCCTTAACCTAGTCGCAGAATGCCAAGAACAATTTCCCAGCCAGATTAGGCAAATCCAGCAACTTCTTCAAAACCTACTACAAAACGCTGTCAAACAATATTTACAAAAACAGAGAAAATCACCCCTTCCTCTTCCAGAATTTATCAAGCAGTTAATTGTCAATTTGTCAAGTTTTGACCAGAGCAAAGCTACAGCTAATTTTAACTATCCTTTCAGCACCCCTAACCAACTGTACAAGCAGCGATTAACTCTTGATAATCAATCCACCCGAGAAAAATGTTTGCGCTTTCACAAGTTAACCATTCGCGTCAATCATGGGACAAACTTTGACGAGCAAGTTAAAGAGGGAATTTTCAACTATTTAGACCAAAATTTTAACAACTACTCTGCACAGGAGCAAGAGGAATTAGAGGAGATTGTTGACGACTTATATAATAAACGGCAAGAACCGAACAATGATTTTTCTAAACTGAAGAAAATCATTAATCAAGAGACATTAGGTAAATTAAAACGCAAAACTCAGATTTTTTATCTCCAGTTTTTGTTAGACCAATATTATCAGAACAGAAAAGAAGAAACCGAGGAAGAAGGAGCAATTTATTTACAAACTTTAATTCGACGACTCCAGTATATTGATGAATTTATAAATTTAGAGCATTACGCTGACGGTGATTATGAAATTACGCACTCCAAGGGCAGCATTAATTACCGAGATATATTTGCTCGTGAAGATGCCTTTAAGGAATTGCCTGTTATCCCCCTGATTGTCGGAAATCTAGGGGAATCTCGTCTAGATGGAGCCATTGAATTTACACTGGGTCTAAAACTTAAGCTCAATGGAGATGTTAACACATCTGAAGGTGAATCTTCTTTTCAGTATTACCTTGATTTGTTCAATCCTGATAGTTCACTTCATCAAGAAACCCTCAAAAAACGATTTGGTTTGCAAAGAATCCTCAAAGTTGCTTTGCTTTATTTCTTTGTCTTTGCTTGTGACAATCCTAATGAACCAGATTATCACCCAATTAAGGATCTAAACTATAATCCCATTGAAAAATTCGAGTCAAATATTTTACCCGCTTTCCGAATATCTGAAACGGATATGTTCGCTATGTTAGTGAAAATTCGTAAAGGTTTGATTGGTTATAAAGTCGAAGAAAAAATCAATAAACTTGTTGGTTTTCTTAAAAAGGTAATTGACTATAAAACTCTAGCAAAACCCCAAGAAAAGCCAGCCTATCTGACCTTAAAAAACCGTCTACTGAAAGACAACCTCCGAGAAATCATTGACGAACAAACAGTATTTGATAAATCGGTGACAGGTAATCCTAAGTTAGCGTTGAAATATATAGATGTTACTGAAGCACGATCTCAAGAAAATACCTTTTTGAGTATTCCTGTCACCCTGATTATTGGTGATTTGCACTATTTTTTAACTCAAGACAAGCAATCTTTCAAGATGCAGTATGACATTGAACCTGTTAAAGCGTTACCTATCATTTTCTATGTGAAGAATCATCCAGCATCTGCTCAATACTATGAAAATCAATTCAACAAACGGAATTGCTTAGTTTTCCCCCATCAACAAGCAAAACCCAGTGAGACAGAGAACTTTTTCTATAACTTCACTTTTTCGCTCCTGACTTTCACTACTTTAAGTATTTTGCTCAAAAAAGAACGCTTATTTTTACCCCTTTTACGTCTAGATATTGAAAAAGGTGATAGTGCGGGATTGCGCGAGAAGTTTATGTATAACTTCTCTAAAGTTTTAGCACATTTATTAAATGAACAACATCGTTCTAATGCACAGGGGATTGATGTTCGTTCTCCCAACTCTTATAAGGTTCTCAATGCCATGAGTTCCCTATATTCTGTGCTACCCAAAACCTTTACCCTTCCTCAGCTAACACAACTAGATAAACTGGCAATTATTATTGTCTCTAGTCGTGAACATGATCGGAGTTGGAAACCGGAGATTAAGCAGAAATATTCTACCCTTATGGGGGAAGTGGTAGGCATCCTGCGGGAACCTAATAATACAATCAAGTATCGTCTCATTCAGACCTTTTCTGCCAATTATGATCGGGAGACATTATTCACACAACCTATTGTCATGGCTGATGTTATTCAAAAGTTATATCGTCAAGGATATCGACATATTATTTATATTGCCAAAGCACCCTACACCAGCACCTTACATTTAACCCAAAATCAAGATGATGAGGACTTATTCTTTATGTCTAAGGATATCATGCGGTTACTCAAGGGACAGTATCAGGATTTAAATATCTACCCCATGTTTTTCGACAAATACTATGTAGTCCCCTTGGAAAAACTAGCCCAATCCCTTTATATTGAAGATACAGCAGAACTGACTCGTTTAGCTGAAGATGACAATAAAATGTTTGCTGTTTTCTTCAACCTATTTAATGGTCAAGCCGTAAGAGAAGTCAATCGAACCTATCGAGGAGTGATTTCCTACAGCACCTTGTTGAATTTTTATGAGGGAATTCTAGGAGATCAAAAAATTCGGCAAGGATTAATTGATGCAGGACAACTTAAGCAAGATATCTTACAGTATCTAACACTGTTTCACTTTGCCAAATATGAGAAAGGGGGTAAAAAGCTCCAGTTAAAACTTGACCCCTATGAGAATTTAATCGGAGATAAGTCGGTGAGTAAGTTAGCGTTAATTCCCCATGCTAACGAAAAGGTTGAGTTCAATGTTTTGGCTTTTTTAACTCGCGTTCAAGAAATTTTACACACCAAACAGTAATCATGATGAAATCAGAAATTTCTGCGGATTTAGGCCGTTTATTTGAAGTTGGCTTTAATTTAGGGTTGTTAACGGGCATCAAGCAGTCTAAGGTACAACATTCCTATGGAAATTTGTATCAAAAAGACTTGCAAAATATCCGATTTTCTGAGATGGCGAAAACCTTATTAAGTCAAGTCACCAGTCCTCAAGAAAAAAGGGTTTTAGAAAAGTGGAGTCAGTTCTTTTTGTTACGAGGTTTTTTAGCGGGGTTAAATTTTTGGCGAGAGTATCTGGAATTTGTTTTTCCGGGGGAAAGTTCAAGGGTGGAGGTGGTTTATTTGCAATGTTGTTTTAGGGGAGACAATAGTTTAGGACAAAATCGCAAGGAGGGGGACAGTTGGGAACGAGATGTTTTGCAACAGTTTCCTAATCTTTCTTCGGTGGATTCTATTATTGCACGCTACAAACAAGGAGGACAGTTTCTCAAGGCAGATACTCTGTTATTGTTGCGCTTAAATAGGAGACAGGTTAAGTATAGACTGGTGTGTGTTGATTTATCTGCTTTTGTTGCTCAGTTTGCTCCTGAAGGGGAAGATTTAGGTTTTATTCGGATTATCAAGAATTTATTGTGGCGAGAGATTAATCATTTTCGCTCTAAGAGTGTGTTTGCTCAGTTACGACTGGATACCAGTTGCTTAGACTACTCATTATCACAGGCTTTGCGCAGTTATTTCAATGCGTTTTACTCTTCTGATAAGGAGATGGTGAAGTTAATTCAAGCTGGGGGATATGCTTACAGTTTTTATCAATTTCTCTGCGAGAGGGAAATTATTAATCCAGAGGATGGGAAAACCTCAATTCTCTTTAATATTATTGGATATACCAATCGTGGACTCTCTTCTGTTTGCGTGAATCCCCAACAACAGGAAAGTCAGGAATTTTTAGCCACTTGCCAGAAGATTTATCAAGAATACGAAAGAGATCAGGGGATTGATGAGACTCGGGAGCGTGTGTTAAATAAGATTAAACGGAGTGTGTCGCGCAGTTTTGAGGGGGGGAGGGATTTTGTTAATCAACTCCTGAGTATTACTCCGAATCAGAGGACTTGTATAGAACATCAAGAAATCATTACAGGATTTGCTAATTCTGTGGGGGAGGTGTCTCCTGAGTTGCGGGAGAAACTGGGATTGGGGGAGGGGATAAATCTACAAGATGCCCATCAGGAGTTAGTGATGCGATCGCTTTCTCCCGACAATTCCCGTCCTTTCCTCTTCCTGACGGGGAATCCGGGAATTGGGAAAACCACCGCGATCGCCAAATTCCTACAAAATCATGCCGACGAGGGGTTTTTATTCCTCTATGCCAGTCCTCGGAAACAGGTCAATCTCGATATCCTAGAGAAGTTCAAAAAGCGCCACACTCAGCAACTCTTTCAGGATGGGGTGTTTACCCTTAACTCCCACGCCAACCTGATTAAAAACAACTCTGGCCGCCCTACCATTCAATATCAGTCTAATACACACCAAGAACATTTTCAACAATCCGGTATTGATTTTAAGGATAGTCGGATTCCAGAGAGTAGCAGAAACCGTCAAATTCCCCTAGAACGTCTTGATCAAAAGACCATTACTCCAGCCGAAAAATCTTCAGCAGGAGTCTTGCAGAGTGTTGCTAAAGCTATAACTGTATTAATCAATGAAAACATTTCTCATCAAATTGTGGCTACCGTTTCCATCCAATCTCTTAAACAAACTCGTCAAGGGGATACATTAGACCATTTGCAGGAAATCTTTAAAAATGCTTACCAGGAACGCGACCGAAAAATTTTGCCCGATAAAATGCAGAATATCTCCCGCAAACTCAAACATCTAATTATTATGATTGATGAAATTACGGGAGATGATACGGGAGTTGCTTTTTTACAACGCATTGAAGAATTTATCCGTAAATATAAATTAACCGATCCCCAGTATGGCTTTAACTGCAAAGTGATCATTGCCGATGCGTCTTTAGTCGATGCCTCGGTAATTAATAAACACTTAGAAAAAATTGAACCAGAACCGGATAAAATTTACTTCAGACATTGCCAAACTCCCCCTGAAGCCATTTCCCTAAAAAGTTTCCAATTCAAACATCATCCCGCTACTCTGATCAATACCAATGCTTACCCAGCCAAACGTTTAACCATCACCTATAAAGTTTTTGTTCAATCCTATGCGTCTCAGGAGTCTGACAGCTTGCGTAGACAATATGAAAAGCAACTCGAAAAACAAGAAACCGACCGAATTTTTTCCGATGTGCAAACCTTGTTAGCCAATCCCCAAGTTGAACAGATTATTGTTTATATCCAAAATAAAAGTAAACTGACCATCCTGATTGACCAATTAACCCAAAGCTTACCTAAATTTAGCAAAGGAGAAGACTATTTAGAAGTTCATGGCGACATTTCAGAATGGGAAAAACAGCAACTTGAGCAATATAAAAATCAAGTCCGCGTGATTTTCATGACATCCTCTGGGAGTCGAGGTCTATCCTTCCCTAAAGCGAGACATATTCTAGTTGAAATCCCTCGCTTTGCCATTGAAAAAAACCTGATGGAAATTATCCAAGTCATTTATCGAGGTCGGGGAGATCGAGAGATTGATCAACAGGATAAGTTTTTAACATTTTACCTGACAGAACGAGCCGTTTATTATAAAGAAGATGTAAAAAGTTCCTTGCAGAAAAGTATTTTAAACCTGTTTAATATTCTACTCTTACTCAAAGCTGCGATTTTAACCCGAATTCAGGGAGTGAGTCCGATTGGTAGTGATCAATTTTTAATCATTCCCATTGGGGGAAAATCCATGAGTGCAGCCGGACAAACCTTTTCTAATCAATTGGCTAGTTTAGTTCAGAGATTGCAAAAAGAAACCGCTAAAAATCCCAAGGATACTGTTCTTAAAGAGATTTTAGAGCAGTTAGAACCATTATTGGCGGCAACTGATTTTAGGCTGCATCAGAACAATGAGATCCCTAGCTTATCCCATGATATTGCTCAAAACTCCCTGTCGTACCTCCAGTTAAATCAAGATTTTACCCAGCAGTTTCTTAAACCGTTGCAGGGTAAAACTTTAGATCATTTACTCCAGTTTAATCATCTCGAATTAAGCTATTTAACGGGTAGTTTATTAATTGTTCCGTTAGCAGAAAAAAGGCTTGAAGAGACGTATTTATTGCGCCTAAATAACATTCTAAAATATCAAGATGGTCACTTACTAGAATTGATGAAAAAAGTCAGTTTCCGTCCCCAATATCCAGATGAGTTAAAAGAGCAGATAGTCAATGCTATCCAGTTAATTGAAGCGGTGAGAGACTCGGAACGCTCCCAACAATTTCAACAATTCAGTCAACGTTTAGAACGATATTATGCTATTCCCCTTTTCGTCTTTATTGTGGGTGATATTTTGCGAGAATTTTTTGAGCAAAAGCAAGAACAAGCAAAAGAAGATTCATTTCGGGAAATTTTAGCTCAATATGTCCGGTCAATCTATCCCGTTGATTCTAATATTTTACCGATTGGCTATCAGTATGAAGAATTTCCTTTTGTCGTGTTTCACAGTTGTAGTTTGAAAGAAATCCGTCAACAGGCTTTCTCAGAACAATACTTACTAAACTCTCCGACGTTAAATGTTTTGAACTTAATTTTATCAAAACCTGATTAACGACCAAGCCCTAAGAAAAAGACCCGGGGACAAGCAAACGAGTGAAGATCGCTTGCCCCCAATATGTCCTTAACTTTGGGCTTGGTCCCACTGTTGAGCAGCATCAGCCAGCGCTTGTTCTACAGTTTTTTGCCCTAACATCGCCGCCTGTAAGTTTTCATAAATTGCCCTTTGCAACACATTCAAATTGTCCATGACGGGGATTAACACCTCAGCATCCTGTAACTGTTTCGCCCCCACTAAAACCGCCTCCTCTTGGGGTGACAACTCACTAGAGCTTTCCAATACCTCAATAAATTCCGCCACCGCTTCCTGAGTCGAGGGCAACACCTTCGCCTCTTGGGCAAACGCTAACTGGTTTTGACTATTGGTGACAAACAGAGCAAACTTAACCGCTTCTTCCGGGTGTCGGGTGGTGCGGGGAATGGTTAAATTCATCACCGCCACATTCTTCTTGCCCGTCTCCCCCGTGATTTCCGGTGCAACTCCCGAGACTTGAGCAATATCCGGCGCATTGGTGGCGATCGCATTTAAAAACTGTGGTCCCGTCGCCACCAGCGCCGCCTCCCCCGTTTGATACAGGTCTATACCATAACGATGCCCCCTTGTCAAGATTTCCGGCGGTAATAATCCCTCCCGATAGAGATTAACCCAGTATTCAAACGCCGCCACCCCTTCAGGACTATTAAACGCCGCCTTCCCCGACTCATCCACCAACATCACCCCCATTTTGACCAAAGACTCCAAAACCGCCCCCGAATCTTCAGGAATCAGAGTCACAAACAGCGTAAACTTACCCGTCCTATCCTTCACCTGACGCGCCACCCTAGCCAAGTCCTCATAGGTTTGGGGCGGATTCTCAATCCCCGCCGCCTCCAACAGCGCCCGATTATAAATCGTCACCTGAGTCGTTAAATACCAAGGCAGACCAAACGTCTTCCCATTCAGCGTGCTAGCCTGCCAAATCTTCGGTAAATACAGCCGTTGGTCATCCTCAGACAATTGTTCATCCAAATTCAGCCAAGCCTCACGACTCGCCAACTGAGAGGCAAACTTGGGATTCAAGTTCACCACATCCGGAGCCGTATTGGCCGCCACCGAGGTGAGAATTTTACTCTCCATCGCCTCCCAAGGCACATCCACCCAGCGCACCTTAACCCCCGGATTTTCCGCCTCAAACTCCTCAATCAACCCCTCAAAATAGGCCGTAAATTGGGGTTGGAGTTGCATCGTCCAGAACTCAATCTCCGTTCCCGACGTAGCCGCCGGACGGGAACAACTCACTAACCAACTGACCCCAATCCCCAACAGGGCAAACAGCCCCAAACGAAACCATTTCGACCATTTATTCATAAAATCGCCTTCCAATTGACTTCCGTCCAGAGAAAAATCTTCCCAGTCCAGCCATTCTAGGCTAGATTTGAGTAGCATTAGAGAAAAGCCCCTCTAGGCATTCATCCAGCTTCAAGCTCAACGACCAAAACACCTATGTTTGTTAAGAACCTATTTGGCAAAAAAACCAAAGGGATTGGCATTGAAGTAGCGCCAGAACGCATTAACATCGTTCAACTGCGTAAACAGGGACAAAACTACAAACTAGAAACCTACCTCACCCGAGAAGTTCCCGAGGGCATCTTTGAAGAAGGTCAGATTGTAGATTCCCCTGCCCTAGCCGAACTAATCCAAGAACTCCTCACTGAAAATAACATTAAAGTGAAAAAAGTGGCCACCTCCGTCCCCATGCGAGAGGCGATCATTCGCATTATTCCCATTCCGGCAGAACTAGACGACCAAGAATTACGGGATATGGTCTTGAATCATGAGGCCGGGCTTTATTTGCCCTACCCTCGGGAAGAAGTGGATTTAGACTATCAAAAGTTGGGCTTTTTTGAAGACGAGGACGGCATTGAAAAAGTGCAAGTCCTGCTCGTGGCCACCCGTCGGGAAGTCACAGACACCTATCTCGACACCTTCCAACAAGCCGGCCTAGAAGTAGATGTGCTAGAAATTAATAGTTTTGCTCTGATTCGTACCATTCGCGAACAACTGCGCCAATTTGGTCCCCAAGAAGCCGCCGTCTTAGTCGATATAGAATTTGAAAGTACAGAAATTGCTATCGTAGTGGATGGAGTCCCTCAATTTTCTCGCACGGTTCCCATTGGTACCTTTCAACTGCAAAGCGCCCTATCCCGTGCCATGAACTTACCCACCAAACGGGATACCGAGATGTTGCAGGGGATGACTATTCCCAACACCCCCGTAGATGGGTTACGCACAGGAGCAACGGGAATTAACCCCGGGATGGCCGCCTTGTTACGGGTGCTAGGGGAATTAGCCGATGAGTTACGTCGTTCCATTGACTTTTACTTGAATCAAAGTGGGGAATTAGAAGTGGCTCAACTGTTGCTCGCCGGACCGGGGGGGGGAATTGGTCAACTAGATGAATTTTTTACCAATCGTCTCAGTTTACCCACCGCTCAAATTGACCCCGTGGCCGCACTTTCCCTAGAAATGGATGAAGAAATTCCCTCAGTGGTGCGGCCGAGTCTGGGCATTGCTTTAGGGTTAGGTTTAAGGGAGATTTAACATAAAATGTATAGTTTAGACATTAATTTTCTTAAAGATAGAGCCGCCATTCCCACAGGCGGGGGGTCAGGATTTGTCCAGGCCAAAACCCCCAAACGGCAAATTGCCAAAGAGGAATTAATCCCCCTGGGGATTGGAGGAGGTATTGCTGTATTGTGTTTAGGGTTAGTGGGAGCGGCTTATTTTTGGATTGATTATGAAACCACCCGCACCCAGAACACCTTAAGTGGTTTACAGGCGGATATTAGCCAGTTGGAACAAATTGAAACCCAAATTGCCCAGTTAGAAGCTCAATTAACGGTTGCCCAAGAGCAAACCCGAGGATTAGCCGGGGTTTTCGCCCATATTATCCCCCCATCGGCCATCTTACAGTCCGTTCGCGATGTCACCCCGAGCAGTTTAAAAATCTCTGCCATTGAAACCATTACCCCTCAAGATACCGGGCAAGAGGTCGAGGGGGGCGGGCGACCTATGCCTATCCTGCGGATATCTGGGGTCGCAGATTCTTATGATAATGTGAATATCTTCTTGCTAAATCTCAAAGAATCGCCCTTGTTTAATGGTGAATCGGCGCGCATCACCGAAGCGGAATTAGTCGATGATCCCCACAAACCGGAACCGGCCGAAGGAGTCACCATTGAAGTGGGAGATGCTTTGGATGATATCAAAGTGGTGCGTTATAGCTTAGAAATTGCGATGCAGGATGTGAGCGAGATTCCAACGGCTGAATTAATTGCCTATTATGGCAACCGAGGTGCGGCCGGATCGGTAATCCGGTTACAAGCCTTAAAGAATAAGGGGATTCTTGAAGAATAAGGGGGTTTTTCAACCATGACATTTGCCGATGATTTTGCCCCAATGGAGGGCAGTGAACTAGAGGAACAATCACCCTATCCTAATGTGATGGGGGTTGTCATGACTCCCACAATTGGGGGTGCGTTATTGGGGGTGTTGGGGTTGGCTGGTGCGATCGCCTTGGGCTGGTACGTGGTCAAACCCAACTGGGACACCCTGAACAGTTTGAACTTTGATGTGGATGCCGCCGAAACCCGCAAACAGGAACTTGAACTGAAACGGGAGCAGATTAGCCAGCTGCAAAGTCAACTCCAACAAACCCAAAACAATCAACGGGAAGTCCTAGGACTCTTTTCCGGTCAAGATACTATGGACACCTTGCTGTTTGTGATCAACCAGCAGATTAGAACTCGGGGGCAATTTGTCCGTTATACTCCCCCTAGCACGGGTTTAGAAGCCATTCCCCCCGAAGATTTACGCTATGAAGAAACGGTGAAAGGACTCCTCAAGCGGCAAACCCTAAGTTTACAAATTGAGGCCACTTTCCAAGCGACCCAAGACATTCTACGCAGTTTAGAACGGTTGCAATCGGTGTTAGTGATCCACAATCTGCGCACAGAAGTCACGACTCAGGAATCCCGGATCATTGACGCTCAAGGAAATATCGGAATTCAGGGGCAACCGATCCTCACCAGTACGTTTGATGTAGATTTACTCGTGCCACTCACGGAGGAAGAATTACTGGAGACGATGGGCGGTCAACAAGGGGCTGAAGGGGAAGCTCCGGTTGAGTAACACCCGGGATTTAACTTGTTCTCAAGGGAGTTGTCACCCCCTAGGAATTTTTTCTGGGCGAGGGAATTTCTCCCAATCCTAGAGAATATGGGGTATTATCCATATATCTTAAAAGCCCAGATCGTGGCAGAAAAACCCCCCGTCTGGGGGAAAGAAAGTCCTAATATTGTGTTGCTAGGTCAATTAAATTAATTTAATAACAATTCGTTTGATGGGTTGAGGAGTGAATGGTGAGTATTAATTTTAGGCAAGTCGGGATTTTAACCGGAGCAGCAGCCGTTTTAATGGTGTCCCAGCCTGTGGGGGCGGCTCAAGTCCAAATTACCCAAGTTCAAGTCCAATCCAACAATAATGGCTTTCAGTTGGTTCTCGGTCTAGCAGACAGCGACACCATCCCCCAAGTGTTAACGGTGGTGCAAGGGAATAGTCTGGTGGCTGAGATTTTGGCCAGTGAGCTAGCGTTACCGGAAGGGGGCAGCACCTTCCGACAAAATAACCCCGTCCCCGGTATTGCGCGAGTGGAGATGATTCAGGTCAACTCAGAAACCGTGCGGGTGATTGTCTCGGGAGAAAACCGCCCCCCCGTAGGTCAAATTTTGCGCCAACAGTCGGGTCAGTTAGTGTTCGGTTTTGCACCGGGGGGAGCAACGGCTAGCGGTGAGACTCCTCGGGTGGCGGCACAACGACAAACCGATGAGGTGCGACCTCTCCCTCCTCCTCAAGGGAATGCTCCCCTCCCTTCTACTATTCCTCTCCAAGACCCTCCCCCTCAGCTTACGGTGCCTGAAAATACGGTCAATCCCCAGATTCCTCAACCCGAAGGGAATTTACCCCAGTTTGACCCTTCGTTATTTTCCCAAACCCCCCGCTCTGAGGTGTTGGTGCCGAATCCGGCCATTACCATTGAGGGCAGTCCGGCCACTCCAGCGGCCCCAGCCCAACCCATTGCTCCGGCTCCCCCGTTTCTACCTCGGGCGGTGGCTCCCCCGGTGGGTGATATTGCGGTGGCGAATCTGGACTCTTCTCCAGAAATTATCGATTTAGGCACGAGCGCCCGAGTGCCGAATATTGTGTTACAGGATGCTCCGGTGCGTGAGGTGTTAGGTCTGTTGGCGCGTTCGGCCGATTTGAACTTGATTTTTGCTGAAACTGGGGAAGGGGGAGCAGATGGCGGCCCGACTATTTCCTTGGATTTGCAGGATGAGCCGGTGCAGGATGTGTTTAATTATGTGATCCAAGCGGCGGGTTTACAAGCGGCTCGGCGGGGGCGGACGGTGTTTGTGGGGACGGAATTGCCCCAAGCGGCTAAAAATATTGTGACGCGCACGTTTCGCTTAAACCAAGTGACGGCATCAAGTGCGGCGAACTTCTTGGCTACTCAAGGGGCTGAGGTGCAGTTGTTGGTGGAGTTGGAGGAGGATATTATTAACCCTCAAACTCAGGAAAGAATTGGTACTCGACAGTTGCCTCCCCGTTTAGAACGGATTACTCCCGAGGTGGATAATTCCCTGGGCCCCCTGTTGTTGGTGGGGACTTCGGTGGCGGCGGATTCTCGGTTAAATACGGTGACAATTGTCGGAGAACCGCGCAAGGTTCAGATGGCGACGAATTTTTTAAAACAGTTGGATGCGCGCCGTCGTCAAGTGGCGGTCAATGTGAAAATTATTGATGTCAACTTGAGTAATATTGGACGGTTTGGGACCAGTTTCTCTTTTGGGATTAATGACACGGGGGTGATTAATCAGTCGGGGATTGGGATTATTAATTTTGGAACTAGCGATCGCAATGTTCCCCTGAGAACCACTACGGGTTCTATTGAACCTCGATCTGCGGACCCCAATACGTTTATTGGAGCCGAACCTTTCCAAGTGGGACGGGGAAATATTGGTCCGACTCAACCCAGTATTGGTCTAACCAGTGAAACCGTCGGTCAGTCTGCGGTGGCGACAGCAGGCAATCCCTCCTTTAACATGGTCAATGCGTTTTTATTGCAGCTTCAAGCCTCGATTCAAAATAATAACGCTAAAATTCTCACGGATCCGACGCTGATTGTGCAGGAAGGCCAAACGGCGGCGGTGAATTTAACCCAGGATGTGGTGACGAATATTGAAACCGATGTTCAAGCGGCGGCGGGTGTTATTACCTCGACGGTGACGGTGGAGGTGAGTCGCGGTGATGCTGGGGTGGGTCTAGTCTTGGCGGTCAATGTGGAACGGATTGATGATAATGGTTTTATTACCATGCAGGTGAGTCCTCAAGTGAGTACCATTGGGGAAGTTCAAACGATTAATATTGGGGGATCTTCCAATAATATTAGTTTGCTCAGTCGTCGGAATTTGTCCACTGGAGTGGTGCGGATGCGGGATGGTCAGACGTTGATTCTCTCGGGGATTATCCAAGACCAAGACCGGGTACAGGTGCAGAAGGTGCCGATTTTGGCCGATATTCCCCTGATTGGCTCCTTGTTCCGTCGGACGAATCGCACGAATCAACGGAATGAGGTGATTGTGATGGTGACTCCCCAGGTGTTGGATGATTCGGAACGCTTTGGGGGAACGGGTTACACTTACACCCCGGGTCAAGAGTCTCAGCAAATGTTACAGCAGCAAGGGTTCCCGGTGCCGGGTCAACCTGTACCCCCCAATCGCTAGAAGCTTAAAATGCGATCGCCCCTAAAACTTCTGTTCATCGTAGCCCTGTTGTGGGGCGGGTTTAATCTGTTTTGGCAAAATGGGGCGATCGCACTCTGGGACCAAGATGAGGCCGCCTACGCCGGATTTGCCCATAATATCTTGAGTACAGGCAACTGGGTTACACCGGATTTTCTCTGGTCTGACCCCCACCGTAAACCGCCCCTACATTTTTGGGCGATCGCACTTTCCTTTCAAGTCTTCGGCGAACAAGAATTTGCCCTGCGTTTCCCCAGTGCCTTAGCCGTCCTCTTGACAGGATGCACTATTTATGCTATGGGGCGGTCGGCTTTTGGGGAGAAAACCGCCCGACTGGCGACCATCATTGTTTTTTCCTCCCTCTTCCTACCCAACTTCGGCAAAGTCTCCCTCACCGATGCCCTCTTAGTCCTCTGGCAAACCATCGCCCTGTTAGCCCTCTGTAATACCCTAGTGCGACCGCGAGGGCTTTGGACAGTGTTATTATGGGGGGCCGTGAGTTTGGGAGTCTTAACCAAAGGCCCCCCCATCTTGATTTTAGTTCTCGGCTCCCTCGTCACCCTCGCCCTGTTTTCCCCCCAGCGCCGTCATCTGATCGCCCTCCATCCTTGGCTGGGGTTGCCCCTATCCCTGATTCCCCTATTCCTGTGGGGGCGTATGGCTTGGGTGGCCGATGGGGGGGAATATATTCAATGGATGATTGATTGGTATATTCTCAAACGGGCCAGCGGGGGGATTACCTTTGGACAGTGGGGGCCACCGGGGTACTTTTTGGTTGTATTTTGTCTCGGCTTTTTGCCCTGGGTGATTTTCTTCCCGGCCGCTTTAGGAGACTTAGGGCGTAATCTGTGGCGCAAACGGGAGCAGCCCTTTTATAGTGGGATTACCGCTTGGTTACTTTGGGGCTGGTTGGCCTACGAATTCATTCCCAGTAAACTCCCCTCCTACGCCTTGGGGGCCTATGGTGCGATCGCCCTATTAATCGCCCATACTATTATTCACCCTCCCCGTCCTAGCTTTCCTTGGGGCGTGCGCCTTTTCCTCCTGCTGTCCTTCCTCGTCACAGTAGGTTTAGGAGGGGCTGGCTTTTGGCTACTGGGTATCAGGGGCGGGGTTTTGAGCCTGTTGGTGGGAGTCTTTTGGTTGGGGTGGGCGATCGCAACCGTTCACCAACTCCAACGAGGAAACCTAGAAAACGCCATCACCCTCACCACCTGCAACGGGTTAATCCTCACCTTCCTGATTTGGGGATTCATCATGCCCCTAGTCAACCTCAACCATTCCGCCACCCAACGAGTCGCCCAACAAATCGCCCAAACCACCTCCCCCGAAACCCTAGTGATCTTTGCTGACTACTTCGACCTACCGAGTCTGCCCTTTTACGTCGCCCAACAACAACGGGAGTTTATTGGCTTAGAAAACAATCCCCTGCCCCAATTACAAGCCTATTATGAAGGAGAACAGGATACCGTCCTTGTTTTTGCTCAAACCCAAGCCCTCCAACAGTTTTTAGACCAATTAGAAACCGACAACCAACCCACCCCCAAAACAGTGCAAATCCAAGGCTGGTTCAGTCAGATGGGAACCCTTGAAACCTATACATTAGTTTACGGTCGATAAACCTGAGCCGTAATCCCCTGATCCTCTAAACGCTCTACCAACTGCTTGGCATCAGACTCCCGAATAAACGCCCCCATTTGTAACTGTACCCCTTGAGAAAAGCGCCGCGCATAGGCATCCGGAATCGCAGAACGAGCCTGTTGTAAAGAAGACGGCCCCGTATAAGGAACCAACACATAGTAGAAATCGCTCGTCGTTGGACCCGGTGCCGCGTTGACAACGACAGGATCATTGGCCAAATCTGAGGCAGGAGAGGGACTCGGAGACACTTCCGGACTCGGAGCAGGGGAGGGACTCGGAGACGCTTCCGGACTGGGGGAGGGTTGAATCGGCTGTAACAGAGCCGTAGTTAAGTCCGTGGTTTCTTCCGGGGGCGGCGGTGGAGGAGCCGAAGGACGACTAGGAGAAGGGTTGAGGAGTTCTATATTAGGCAGTTCTAACGTCGGGCTAGGATTCGCCGTAATAGTGCTTAAGGTGTCTAAATTTAACTCCCCAAATTCATCCTGAGCGAGGTTAGGGCCTTGAATCGTCAGGGGGGGAAGATTCGGCGCGGGAGTCGTGGCAACCGGGGCATCCGGGGCAGGGAACAAGCGGTCATAGAGAGCGCTGAGGCGTTCCGGCTCTAAAATCGCAACCGCCGTGAGGGTTAAGGCACTGCCTAACAGCACCATAGACCCCAGTCCAATGGGCGTTAAAAGACGATTACGGGGGGGAGTGAGCGGGGGTTCTTTTTCCCCTTCAGCAAGATTGCGGCGCAGTTGGGCTGAGGACGCTAAATCATCTTGAGGGAGGTCGGAGTCTGGGACGGGGGGGTTGCCCTTTTGGGTGAGGTTAGCAACATGGCTTTCCAGTTCAAGGGGCGGTTTTGGGGCTTCTGGGCTAGGGAGTGCATGAGTTGGGGCGGCCTCAGTATCTGGACGGAGGGGAGCAAAAGCCACCTCAGCCGCCACTCGTTCCGTGAGGGGGGGCATAGTGGGAGTAGGTTCAGGGGTGGCTGTCCGTTGGCGACGGTAGCGGGCTAACTCTTCTTCGAGTTGCACATCTAAGCAACTGAGGGCGCTTTCTAATACCGGACTCATGCCCGATGGGGTGGAATATTGTCCTGAACCGTTTTTTGCCATAACTTCACTCCTGAATCTAGTCGCCGTGTCTATTTTGGCACAGACCCCGCCCAGTTTGCCGAGGCGGAACTTTTTTCTCCCAGTGGGACTCATGGGAACTGTTGGCAGGTCTTTTGAGCAAATCTTGCGGAAACGACTAGGGGACTGGTGAAGACCTAAAGGACGGGGATCAAGGGTTTTCCTAGACTCAACAGGGTGTTATGGAGAAAAACGCATGATTATAACGTTTCTACTATGAAGAAAACATAAAGAAATAAATTAACCCTTCTTAGCCTGAGTTACGCTGAAAATGTAGGGGGCGTTTTTTTCGTGTTGATCATTGATTAAAGTCCGGCATTGAGATTGATCCCCAAGTTGATCCCCGTGATCTCAGAGGGTTATCCTCCCAATAGTGTCCGATAAAACAACAAAGTCTAACAAATTTGTATCTATTTATTGCACAAGCCCACAGACTTTAAAAATTGAATTCAAAATGGAAGAATGAAGTGCGAATAGCATTCCTGTGAGCCTTCCCGAACCAGTCCCTCTAGCCCTTCTCCCCCCCCAAGAGTTGCCATGAATAATCAGCGTTTTTGCACGTCTACCTGTCGCCTCTGTAGCTATTATCAGCCAGAAGGGCGGCGGGGTGGTCTTTGCGCACAACTAGGTGTTCCGGTCAAAGGATGCTGGAAAGCCTGTAGTCTGGCGGTTCAACCCTTTGCCCATACTAACTGGACTCCTTTGGGTGAAGATATTGCCTTGTTGGAACAGTCTTTGGCGTTGCCCAATCATTATGGAAAACCGGGTGAATTGAAGCCGTTGGAGCCGATTCGGGATGAGTTTTTCCCTGACTCTCACCCCCACAGAGAAGAAACCCTAATCTCTTAATTAACAAGTTGTGATGGTCTGAGGATAAAATCAAAAATTTTTCAATTTTTTTTGTTAAAACTTTTTACTGAATATTCTTGAATCGCGCTCAAATCGTTTTAAGGTTTGAGCGCGATTTTTAGATGGGGTCTGCTGAAAAAGCCCAACGCTAGACTTAACAAGGGAATAGGTAATAGGTAATAATTATCAATTGTCAATTATCAATTATCAATTCCCCTCTCCCCTGCCCCCCTGCTCCCCTGCTCCCGGACTTATTCAGCAAGGCCTAACTGCTCTCGGTGGGCGTGTAATAACTCAAGGGGTTGCCCAGAAACCTGCTCCAACATGAACAGAATATGTTCAGGGTGGAGAACCACGCCCTCGTTGGTGTAACTGCCCAGATAGTGGAGTTTCGCCCCACTGGGGGTAGAAGAGAGGAGAGAGAGGGAGAAAAGGCGATCGCGCAGGTTAATCATTTGCCGTTTCCCGGACTTGGTGGTTTTCTCAAACAAAATCTCAGAACGCCCCAACACCTCGTTAATCCAGCCCTCCCAGTTGGCCTCCTCTCCGGCCACCTCTAGGGTATATTCCGCTTGTTGTAACAAACGATTGGCCGACTTACTTTGTAGATCAATCTCTTGGACTTCATACACCGGAATATCCGGGGGAAGTTTCTCCTTCAGCAATCGTTCAAACTCCGCCACCTCATAGCGTTGAGTCAGTTCAAAATCTACTAACTCGCCGCAACTGGTCATTCCCAAGGGTAGGGCTGAGGTGATAGAAATGCGCGGCATGGGATGATATCCCCCATTAAAGGAGATGGGAATCCCAGCGCGGCGGATCACCCGTTCCCACAGTCGCACTAGGTCGAGGTGGCTGAGGAGGCGCATTTCCCCTAATTTGCCAAAACGCACCCGCAGGCGCTGAACCCGGTCTTGATTGGGCTTAAAATGCCCTTGGAAAGCGGGAATGGGTGGGGGTTCAATGACGATATTTTGACCAAAATCCGCCCCACAGATGCCACATTGAGAACAGCCTTCAAAGGCACAATCAGGGACCGTAGCGGCTTCTAGTGCCCGTTGTAGGTCAGCTTTGAGCCAGTCTTTATCAATGCCTGTGTTGATGTGATCCCAGGGGAGACGGGCGTTAAGGCGCTCATCCCAAGAGTATTGGGGGCGCTTGCGTTTGGAGTCCAGACGGGTGTTTTGGGACTCCATGACGTTCCATTCTCCCTCCTCAATTTGGCGATATTTCCAACTGAGGTCGGATTCTGCAATGGCCTGTTCCCAAGCGGCAAAGGCCTGATCTAACCCTTCCATCCAAGCATCCATCCCCGCGCCCAATTCCCAAGCGCGACGGATTACCGGGGCTAGGGTGCGATCGCCTCGTCCCAGAAAATCCTCCATCACCGAAAAGCGCACATCGGTAAAATTCGCCTTCACCCCTCGCATTCCCCGCAACTCTTGGCGCAATAACTCCTGTTTGCGCAAAAACTCCGCCGTCGAGACAGAATGCCACTGAAAAGGGGTGTGGGGTTTGGGCGTAAAATTCGAGATGGTGACATTAAAATCTAAGCGTTTGCGTCCCTTCACCGCACATTCTCGCCGTAGCCAGCGCAGGGTTTCCGCAATGCCCAAAATATCCGCATCGGTTTCCCCCGGCAAGCCAATCATAAAATACAGCTTAACCTTATCCCAGCCCTGTTCGACGGCCGTTTTGATGCCCCGTAATAACTCCTCATTGGTGAGGCCTTTATTAATCACATCCCGCATCCGTTGGGTACCTGCTTCCGGGGCAAAGGTTAAGCCCGTTTGCCTGGTGCCACCGATAATCTGGGCAATATTTTCATCAAACCGATCCACCCGTTGACTGGGCAGGGAAAGGGCGATATTTTCGTCCTTGAGGCGGTTTTTAATCTCCATCCCCACCGCAGGCAGGGCTAAATAGTCGGAACAGGAAAGGGACAAGAGGGAAAACTCATTATAGCCCGTTGCCCGCATTCCCTCAGTAATGGCTTGTACGACCTTTTCCGGCTCCACATCCCGGGCGGGGCGGGTTAACATTCCCGGCTGGCAAAAACGGCAGCCCCGCGTACATCCCCGGCGAATTTCCACTGTCAGGCGATCGTGTACCGTTTGGATATGCGGCACTAAACCGATGGAATATTCCGGTAGGGGGGCGGCGACGCGGCGTAAAATGCGGGGGGGAACGTCGGGATGGTTCGGATGCACTGACCCATCCTCGGCCAGATCATAGAAGCAAGGAACATAAACCCCTTTGACTTCTTGGGCGAGTTTGAGTAATAAGCCATGGCGAGACAATCCGGCGGCTTTTCCCTCATCAACAGCTTGGCCGATTTCTGGGAGGAGTTCCTCTCCATCCCCTAGGGCGATAAAATCGAAAAAGTCGGCGTAGGGTTCGGGGTTCGATGTAGCTGTTTGTCCTCCAGCAAAAATAAGGGGATAATGGAGGCTAGATTCTTCCTGTAAGCGTTGTTGTGCGGTGAGGGGAATTCCTGCTAAGTCGAGCATTTCTAGGATATTAGTTGCCCCTAACTCGTAGCTGAGACTAAAACCGAGAATATCAAAATCGAGTAGGGGGCGACGGGCTTCTAAGGCCCAGAGGGGGGTGTGGGTGTCGCGGAGTTTCTGGGCTAAGTCGGGGGCGGGGAGATAAGCGCGATCGCACAGTTGACGCGGTTGAGCATTCAGCACATTGTAGAGAATAATATGCCCCAAGTTAGAAGCCCCCACTTCGTACACTTCAGGATAAGTCAGCACCCAACGCACGGCGGCACTGTCCCAAGGTTTATGCACCGCCCCCACTTCATTCCCTAAGTAGCGGGCTGGTTTATTGATTTCTGGGGTGAGTAAGTTTTCAATCGCAACAACCAAGGTGTTTTCCTCCTGCGTGAATATATCTATACTATCGCGTTCCCGTATTGTCTCGGCTTTGCTTTGACCTCCTCAGTCAATCTTGACGGGTTTGATAATTAATTGATAATTGATAATTGAATTGTTCCCTATCCCCTATCCCCTATCCCCTATTCCCTATTCCCTATTACCTATTCCCTATTCCCATGAGTTGTGTTAGGGGGAACATGAATTCCCCCTAGGATATGGGTTAAACTTTCCAAAATGTCACCACTTCAAATTGTTTAACCCTCCACTAAACAATCCTTTAACTGTTGACGCAGTTTATCATGATCCAAATCTTGACCAATCAAGACAATTTGATTCTTTTTCTCCCCTTTCCACTCGTCATCCTCAATAGAAAACCGCTTACCGCTTAAATGAAAAATATGACGATTGGGACTTTCTTCAAACCAGAGAATCCCCTTAGCACGGAAAATATTAGACGTTAACTGGTTATCTAAGAAAGACTGAAACTTCCGAATGGCAAAAGGTTTATCACTACTAAAAGAAATAGAGGTGAAACCATCATTTTCTAGGTGATTTGAGTGATGATGATGGTGGTGATCATGATCGTGATCATGGTGGTGATCATGGTCACAAGTTTCATCACAAACATGATCCTCATGATCATGATCATGGTCATGGTGGTGATGATGATCATGGTCATCTTCCACCTGATCAAAGTATTTGTCAGACTCAAATAAACCTACACTTAAAATCAGGGGTAACGGCACTTGTGAACGAGTTGTCCGTAAGATTCGCGCCTCGGATTTAATATCCCGAATTCTCACCTCTAGCGCATCTACATTAGCCTCATCGACTAAATCAACTTTATTCAATAAAATCACATCACCATAGGCAATTTGACTGTAGGCCGCTTCACTGTTAAATAAATCTAGACTGAAGTTCTCACAGTCTACTACCGTGACAATAGAATCTAACCGGGTCATATCCCGAATTTCTGTGCCTAAAAAGGTTAAAGCTACAGGTAAAGGGTCAGCTAATCCGGTGGTTTCAACCACTAAATAATCGATCTTATCATCCCGCTCTAAAACCCGATACACGGCATTGACTAGATCTTCATTAATCGTGCAGCAAATACAACCATTGCTCAGTTCTACCATATCATCGCCTGTGCTGACGATTAGTTCATTATCAATACCAATCTCGCCAAATTCATTGACTAAAACTGCCGTTTTAAGACCTTCTTGGTTGGTCAAAATATGATTAAGGAGGGTGGTTTTACCACTGCCGAGGAATCCTGTGATAATCGTCACAGGTAAACCGACTTTAGGAATGTCCATATTGTGGACTGAGTTGTTTTTAGGATCGACTGTCTGCATAAGCTTGGTCTGAAAACCTATGGGAATCTACATCTCTATCTTATCGGTTTAGGTGTATGCCTTGATGGGGTTAGTCCTTTGGGGGGATGATCAGCGACTGTACCCCTAGCAGATCAACTGGGAAAGAGCATACTAGGTGAGGGATGGGCTGTTTTTGCCGTTGCAGCAGGGAAAAGGCCCTCTGTCTCGCGAGAGGAGACTGTTAGAATGGGGGGTGAGTCCCTCGGATGCAGGCTTTAGTGTGAACTTACCAATCTCCTGTTCAAGGGTAGCCTAACGGGAGAGTCTGTCAAGACCTCTGATCTGTTTCTGCGGGTGATCTGTTTCTGCGGGGGGGTTGGGTTTTGCGATCGCCTCCCTCAACTTCGTCCCTTGATTATTTTAGCGGATAATACGGTTACAGGGATGTTTAAAGAAAATGGGATCACCTCACTATTTTGAGTGTAACAGAAAAAATGACACCCACTTTATTAAATAATCGCTATTTAATTATCAATAAACTCGGTCAAGGGGGCTTTGGTGAAACCTTTTTGGCCAAAGATACCCATATGCCCTCCCAGCGCATTTGTGTCGTTAAAAAATTACAACCCATTGGTCATAAACCCGCCGTTTATCAATTAGTACAAGAACGGTTTCAACGGGAAGCTGCTATTTTAGAGAAACTCGGCACAGAACAAGTCCAAATTCCCCAACTTTACGCCTATTTTGTAGAAAATAATCAGTTTTATCTGGTGCAAGAATACATTGAAGGGCTACCTCTCTCTAAACGGATGCAGCAAGGAACATTAAGCAGCCCAGAAGCGCGGGAAATCCTCATGGGTTTATTACCTGTCTTACACTATATCCACAAGGAGGGGATTATTCACCGTGACATAAAACCCGATAATATTATTTTGCGTCAGTCTGATTTTAAGCCTGTCCTCATTGATTTTGGTGCCGTTAAAGAAACCATGGGAATCGAGGTCAATTCTGAAGGAAAAATGACTTCTTCTATTGTCATTGGAACTCCCGGATTTATGCCTTCAGAACAAGCCGCCGGACGACCTATTTTTTCCAGTGATTTATATAGCTTGGCTTTAACCATTGTTGCCCTCTTGACAGGTAAGCAACCCTCGGATTTAATCGACCCACAAACGGGAGAAATTAAGTGGCGAAATCATACATCTAACCTAGACTTAGAATTAGCAGAAGTATTAGATCGTGCCTTAGAATATCATCCTCGCGATCGCTTCCGCACCGCACAGGATATGTTAGACGCATTACATCCCCTTGCCGCGACAGTCGTAGCCAGTCCTCCCCCTCCCGTCACTCCCACCCCCTCAAAAACCCTCCCTCTGTGGCTGTTTGCAGCCATTATAGGGACAATTATAGGCGTGAGTGGGGTAAGTGCCGTCATGTTTTTGAACGCCTCTAATCCCCCCCAAAACCCCCCCACTCCCTCAACTCCTACCACTCCCTCAACTCCTACCCCTCCCTCAACTCCTACCCCTCCCTCAACTCCTACCCCTCCCTCAACTCCTACCCTTTCCCCTTTCTACTTTGTCGCGGATTCTGCCTATGAAAACCGGGAAAATGCTCAACAGCGCTTGCGGCAGTTGAGACAAGCAGGATATAGCAGCGCGGGGGAATTTTGGATTCCTGACTATGCCAACTTATCCGGTCGGCCCTATTATCAAGTTTATGCGGGGAAATTTGATCAGCGCGATCGCTGCCTTGAACTATTGCGACAACATGGACAACAAATCCCTGATGCCTACTGTTCTTTCGCCAGTCCTAACCCCAACGATAACCCCAATGTCGTTAAATTCCAAGACCTGCCCACAGACACCCCAAACTCTAACACTAACCCCTCACCCGCTCAAGCCGTGCAAGACTATTATGCAACGATTAACCGTCGTGACTATAACAGCGCTTGGCAACAACTTTCCCCCGACTTTCAACGCAAACATTCCAACAATCGTTACAGTGACTATACCAACTGGTGGGAGAGTGTAGAAAATGTAGACGTTCAACAAGTGCAAGTCATCCAAAATACCGGAGAAACCGCAACAGTAATGACCCAACTCCGTTACCAACTTAAAAATGGTCAAACCTCAAGAGATCGTCTCCGTTTTCGCTTAGAATGGGATGCAAACCGGGAAATATGGGTATTTCAAGACAGCCATCGCCTGTAATCTTAATGATTTCCCCCAACTCCCACCCAGTGGCTTAAATCTCGATGTAATAACTCGCTCAACTGTTCAATTTCTGGCCTAAATTCTCGCTGTAAACGTTCTTTTAACTCAGGATTAAGAGGTGAACGAGATTTTTGTTCAACATTGTATTGTTCTAGACTCCCTCTTAAGCTTTTGCGAATCCGAGAGGGAATCAGAAAGCGCACAACAGAACGTAAAGATTTAGGGGGACGACGTAAAAATTGCTGAACAGCAATATTGCGGACTTGACGATTAGCATTAACCACCTTAAAATCGGCTGCAAAATCATCTCGACACCCTAAAAACTGTAAAGTCTTTCGATACACAGCTAGGGTATCTTGCTTGAAATCATCAAAAATAATGATCTCTACATTCTCTCGTCCAAAAATATCTAGATACCGCTTGACCTGTTCCGTATAACAAGCAATTTTCGAATAAAAAAAACATTCAACGGGATGATCCCTTTTTTCAGGAATACCCATCCCTTTTTGCCGGGTAGCTTCTGCCTTTAAAGCTGTTGCAAAATCTGCAATATTTTCATCTCCCCAAAAAACCAACTGTGAATGCCAAGAATACATCATTTCTAGAGGATTCCTGAGCATAATCAAAATTTTTGCCTCAGCATTAAACTGCTTAATCTCCTGTGCCGCCCGCTTAAAATAGAGATAAAATACAGATGATTCTCCCCGAATTTTTTCATCCTTAGTCTCATTAAAATAACTGAGATATTCCTCAAGAGTAGGTCGGCTAAAATTTAAATCACTACCAAAAAAGTGGATTTCCCTTTTCCCTCCAGCTAAATTGTCCGGGGAGTCGGGGATGTTGAGCATAAAAATTTCTGGGTGTTGCTCTAAATAGCTGTGCATTGCCGTTGTGCCGCATTTAGGAGCGCCAACAATGAAAAAGTTGGGTTTTTGAGTAGGTGTTGTCATGAAGAATTTCTCACTATAATGGGGTTGCACTGTTATAGCATTTCCATTTGAGTTTTGTAATCCACAAGGAAAAGCAAAGGGAACAAGGAACAGGGAACAGTATACAAGGGTTACAAGGAGCTTGAAGTATTATGAGAAACTTCCCTGATAGTTGATCAATGATTTGGAAATGCTATATACAATTACTTGCCAACATAAGCAACTGATCATTAAGTGATGAAACCTCAAAATCTTACAATCCTTGCATTAGTTTTATTGTCTAGCGTTTCTGCTATTTTGTCCACTCTCTTAAATATTCCCGGCTGGATATTAGCTGTTCCTATCATCTTGTTATTGTTACATTTTAAAGATAAAGAAGCTCAAGATCACTGGGTTAAAACTACATTATTATGGGGGATTAATTTAGGATTATTACTGTTATTGTGTTATCATATTTTTACAATTATTGTTAATAACATAATAAATCTTCCAGACTGGGACTTTCTAGCGTTTTGGCTAGGAGGAAAAGCGGCTGTTAGTGGTCTAAATCTGTATGATGCTAATGTGCTAAAATCCTTGGTTATTTCCTTTAATTTAAACGAATACATTGGTGAAGGATTTACTCACGCTTTTCTCTGCTGTGGTTTTCCTTACCCTCCCCCCAGTATCTTGTTATTTATTCCCCTCGGGTGGTTTGAACCTAGATTGGCGTTGATATTCTGGTATGGGGTTAATATTTTGGTTTTAATTGTAACCATTATTCTGTTGTGGGAAAGGTTCTTTAAACATCATAAAATATTGGGCTTACTAACTGTAACTAGCTTAACTTTAACTATTTTTGGCGTAAAAAGTAACCTCCTCTTTGCCCAAACCAATTTTATGGTTCTCCTAACTATTTTAATGTATTGGCGGAATCAGTCTAAACTCATAGGGGGGGGGTGGTTAGGATTAGGCATTTTAATTAAACCCTTTGTTGCTCTACTATTGGTTTATGTGGTTGCTAGACGACAATGGAGAATTGTAGCATCAGCTTTTGGGGTATTAATAGGACTGACTTTGGTAACTTTGTTAATTATTGGAGTCAAGCCATTTCATACTTATTTAACGGATGCTCCCTATTCTGCTTTACCGTTTGAAGTGTATATTGAACCCATCAACGGGTCACTATTAGCAAATATATTACGCTTGACTAATTACACACCTTCTGGTGGTTCACCGATTTTCCATCCGCTACATATTACCATTGGATTATTATTAGGTTTAACGACTCTGTGGGTTTGTCTTAGGGTAAATCAGAAAAATGAGCAATGGGCTTTTATGTCTATGCTGATGTTATCTTTAATTATCTATCCCGGTTCTCTTTTGCATTCCAGTGTAATTAATATTATCCCAATTCTCTTTTTATGGGGTAATCGTCACAAGGTTGAAACTGGACATTGGTGGTTACTGGGACTAATTACTGTAGAATATATGCTGTTACATAATCAGTATATGTTTATTGCCAATATGTTGCTCTGGATTGTTTTCACTGGAATTAGTTTAAGCCTAATTCATCCTCAGCAGTTGGCAAAACTTAAAGCGTTGAGTAGAGGACAACTAACACAAGAGTAACCGAATCCCAGAATCAAAAACTTCCTCTAAACTGTCAATGATTTTAAACTCTTTGTCTAACTCGGTAATTTCTAACATATAACGCACTTGCTGCTTGACATTTAATAAGTACAAACGACACTTATACTGTCTCGCAGCCCGACGGACAGCCATTAAAGCAGTTAGCCCAAAGTGGTTCACTGAATTGACTTGAACTAAATCAATGACCCAGCAAGAATTATCGGGGGCTGGTAGTAAGTTGACGACTTTTTGTTGCAGTAGGGAAGCACCTTTAATATCTAAATCCCGTTGGGGGCGTAGAACAATATTCATTGTACCCTTAATTGATATGGATTAATTGATGTTTAATGTAAAATAGAAAGTTGCCCCTTGATTGACTATTGCTTCGGCCCAAATTTTGCCCCCATGCCGTTGAATAATACGTTGAACTGTGGTTAAACCGATCCCTGTTCCTTCAAATTCTCGTTGAGAATGTAAACGACCAAAGGTGGTAAATAATTTGTCGGCATATTCCATATTAAATCCTGCGCCATTGTCGCGGACAAAATAGACTATTTCGGTGTTTTTTTCCAGATTTTGATCTGAATTATCATCTAGACTCTCCTCGTTGAGTTCCCCTGTTTCTGTGGGAAGGGATAATGCTCCAAATTCAATTTTAGTTTCGGTTTGTTTTTTGGTATATTTCCAGGCATTGCCTAGGAGGTTTTCTAGGGCAACTTGTAGTAATCCCTCATTGCCATAAACGATTAAGTTAGGGACAATAGAACAGATAACCTGACGTTGGGGATTATTGCGTTGAAAGTCTTGTATAATTTTTTCCGCCATTTGACTTAGGTCAACTTGACCAATGGTTAACTCTGTGCGGGTCACATGGGCTAATTGTAGAAGATCGTGGATCATCTGGCGCATTCTAACACAGGATTTTCTAATTTGCTCTAGATAATCTTTGCCTTCGTCATCTAAACAGTCTCCATATTCTTCTAATAGTATTTGGTTGAAGAATTCTATATGGGAAAGGGGGGTTTTTAGGTCATGGGAAACGGTGCGGGAGAAGGATTCAAGTTCTTCGTTGACTAATTCGAGTTCTCGGGTACGCTCTTGTAAGGAGGAATTCAGATTCTTGATTTTAAGTTCGGCTCGTTTGCGCTCGGTAATATCTCGACCTACATAAACAAATTCCTGCATTCCTTCTTCGGTTTCAATGGGGGAACGGGAGAAGGAAACGGATATTTCTTCCCCTGTTTTTTTACAACAAGTAATTTCGGTTTGGGATAAAGTGTGATGGTGTTGTTTATCTTGTAGAATATCAAAGTAGTAGGGAGCAAATATTTTGTTAATCGGTTGTCCTAATAGTTCAAGTTCCCGATAACCAAAGAGTTTTTGGGTGGCGGGGTTAATTTTTTTGATTAGCCCGGTTTTGGTGGTGACAATCAGAGCATCAGCCATTGACAAAATGATCTGGTTGATGTAGTCTTTGGTGCTAGAAAGTCTTTTCAGTAAGAGTTGGGTTTCGTTGGCGGTTTGCATCAGCTTTTGCTGGAATACCATGCGTTCGGTAGCGTTATTGAGCAGGATGATTAAACATCTTTTCCCTGCTATACTTTCTGGGTATTTCATGACATGAATATCAAAATATAAAGGATTTTCATGTTGGGGGTTTTCTGGTTGGTCAAAGCGACCTAATCCTAGGAGTTCAAATGATTTTTTCTTTCCTTTAATGATTTGGATAAGGCTATCTTCTGAGCCAATAAACTCAGGAAAAAACTTGCGCAAATCTTCACCTTTTTTTAGGGTGTATTTTCCATCAGAAAAGCGAGCGACGTTTTCGGAAAATTCTTTAATGGTGAAGTTACTGTTAACAATGACATAATCTTGGTGAATGACGGGGTTTGGGGTGACTTCTTGTAATTGGGACTGGGTATCAATGAGTAAATCGCCGACTAATTGCTGCATTAGATTGGCCCGGTCTAAAATGCTGGTTAAATAGTCGTTAGCGGTTGTATCTAGGGGGACTTGTCGGGATTGTTCTAGAAGTTCCGAGAGTTGATTTTTAAATTGAATGAGGGTTTGGCGGAGGTGATGGGTTGCAATGTAGGGAAATTGCATTAAGGTCGCTTGCTTAATGTTGTCGAGATGGAGGGGGCGTAAACTGCCATTATTGTGGAATTGAAAGCGTTCTGGGTCTGGAGTTGCTGGTTGAAGTTGTTTGTGCCAAATGGTGAGACGGAGGTTAATTTGCTCGGGGGAGGCGGGAAGAATGAGATAATCGTTGCCACCATGATTGAGCCAAGGTTCGAGGATGGTGGGGTTTTCGTGAGTGGTGATGGCAATGCAGAGGAGGTTAGGAAAGCGCGATCGCATTTCTTGGCAGAGGTGTAGACGGGGGTCTAATTCCTCCCCCAAGGTCATCCAGACCCAAGGAAACACTTCTTGGGCAAAGATTTCCCAAGCGCTATTGACATCAGAACAACGGGTAATCTGATAATTTTGCGATCGCAAGACTTGTTCCAACGAATTTAGGTTATGGCTTGCATCGTCTACTATTAAGGTCTTCATCTTGTTTTAGACTCCCACTATCAGGCCCCAGGTATTGATTCACCCCAAATTAATGAACATTAGATCATTTCTCTTTTCATCATAAAGAGCAATGTAGCCACTACACAGAAAGCCATAGGAAAATTAATTAACCTTACTAACAACACAAAATGGAATGGCTGACTCAATCCCTCTATCCTCGTCTGAAACCCTACCTGCGCTGGTTGGTGATGGGGGTGGTGGGGTTTTTCCTGTTGCAAACCCTAAGTTCCCACTGGTCTGAAGTCCTCACCTTACAACTGGAGGGAGGGAGTGGGCTAAAATTGGCGATCGCACTTGTCCTCACCCTCCTCGCTCATATTTGGTCCGGTTGGGTGTGGGGGTGGATTCTCCAAACCCTACAATATCCCGTCACAGCGCAATGGAGCATCCGCGTCTATCTCCTAACCAATCTAGCCAAATACCTCCCGGGCAATGTGTGGCATTTTTACGGTCGTGTGGTGGCCGCCCAACGGCAAAACGTCCCCCTGGCCATTGCCACCCTCAGCGTCCTCCTAGAACCCCTCCTCATGGTTGCTGCGGCCCTTCTGCTGACCCTCCTCCTGCGGCCTAACCTCTACCTCGCCCTCCAACTCCCCATTCTGATAGGGGTTCTCATCGCCATTCACCCCCGCTTTCTCAACCCCCTTCTCCGGGCGGCCTCCCAAATCAAAGGCCGTCTCAAAGGACTCCCCCAGGCCGGGTATTCCCTGCCCACCATCACGCACTACCCCCTCAAACCCCTTGCCGGAGAACTGATCTTTCTTCTCCTACGGGGCAGTGGTTTTGTTCTCACCCTGTTGGTCTTTCAGTCCCTCACCCCAAACCAACTCCCTCTCCTTTTAAGCAGTTTTTGTCTAGCTTGGCTGCTGGGTTTAGTCATCCCCGGGGCTCCCGGTGGGATTGGGATTTTTGAGGCCACCATTCTTTCTCTCTTACAACCCCAATGGAGTCCCAGTGTCATCTTAGCCACCGTCGCCGTTTATCGTTTAATCGCCACCCTCGCAGAAACCCTAGGCGCGTTTCTGGCTTGGTTATCCCAGAAACGGTTCAGTTTTTGACGTCCTAGGTCTAAAGGCGTGAGGAGTCTTAGATTGATCGGACTTAAATTAGGCAGCTATAGCATTCTTGGCTGGTAGAATGAAATACAACAATCCCCCAACTCAACAGCAGTATGGAACGCGGTTATTCCGAAATTGACTTAGCTGAGTATATAGATCAGGCTGTATTACAACCCACAGCGACCTTAGAAGCGGTACAACAGGCCTGTGGGGAAGCACTTCGCTATGATTTCCCGGCGGTCTGTGTTTATCCTTGGGCGGTTTCCACGGCCAGGGAAGCCCTCCAAGGAAAAGTCCCTCAAGTCTGTGCGGTGATTGGTTTTCCCTCGGGGGCCTCTACGAGAGCCACGAAAGTGTATGAAGCCCTCGAAGCGGTGGAAAATGGGGCGCGGGAGTTGGATGTGGTGATTAATTTAGGTTGGTTAAAGGGGGGAGATACAGAACGTATTTATCAGGAAATGGCGGAGATTTGTGAGGAAAGTGGGCAAACGGTTAAGGCGATTTTAGAAATGGCGGTGTTGACAGAGGGGGAAAAACGCCTCGCGGCGGAGGTGTGTTTAGATGCGGGGGTGTCTTTCCTTAAAACCAGTACAGGCTGGTTTGGGGGGGCAACGGTGGCCGATGTGCGCTTGCTCAAGGATATCACCCGGGGACAGGTGGGGATTAAGGCCTCGGGGGGGATTCGCACCCCACAACAGGCTTTAGAATTGATTCAGGCCGGGGCGACGCGCTTGGGAACCTCTCGGGGGGTGGACTTGCTGCGCCAACGGGAGGCGATCGCCTTTGAGGACAAAGAATGAGTCGGACCTATAAAGCCACGGGGATTAATTTGAAGAGTTTGGCGCTGGGAGAGTGCGATCGCCTCGTGACCATCCTCACCGCCGAATATGGTTTAGTGCAGGCCGTCGCCCCCGGTGCGCGCAAACCCAAGTCCTCCCTCCGGGGACGCATTGAACCCTTTGTCGTCAATGAACTGTTATTGGTCAAAGGGCGATCGCTCGATAAAATCATTCAAGCCGAAACCCTCGAATCCTACCCCCGTCTCAGCCAAGATTTAGGCAAACTCGCCACCAGTCAATACTGGGCCGAAATGGTCTTAGCCGTTGGCCTCAGTGACCAACCCCAAGCCGAACTCCTAGAACTGCTGAAATTACACCTGCAACGCCTCGATCAACTCCCCAACCATCCCCCCTCCCATAGCAGTGATTTTGCCGCCGTCTCCCTCCTCTGCTCCCTCACTCAGGGCGTTTTCCACCTGCTCACCCTAGCCGGACTAGCCCCCCAAGTCCAAGGACACCTCACCCCCGGCGAACGAGTAGGCTTTAGCTTTGAAGTGGGCGGCGTGGTTCCCCTCTCGGGTCCCCCCCACCCCGCCTCCACCTATTGCGTCGAATACGACCTAATCACCCCACCCCCCATGAACACCTTCCTCGGGGCCCAAGAACTCACCCTCCTCCAACACCTCGCCCAGATTGAACCCTGCAATCCCCACAACCTGAACGCCCTCAACAAAGCCCTCTGGCTTAAAATTGAGCAAACCCTCCGGAACTACACCCAATATCATTTAGGCAAGCCCATTCGATCGGCCGCATTAGTTGATACCTTATTTACAGTAGATTTTTAAAATTTCTTAGCTTTTCTTAATCTCACTTAATTCGTAATTCGTTTTAGTTAAAAAGATAATCCCTTAGTGATGCAGTTGTTTGAACCTGAACAAGAAAAACGCCAACGTCCCCATTCCACAACCCCGACCCCAGAAGCCTCTGACCCCCATCATCTGCCCCGGTCTGAGTGCCTCTCACCGACCGTTAAGCGGGGGTTTGGGCCAGTCCTAGAAAACCCGCGCTTTCTCGTCCTCTGGTTGGGTCAAGTCTTCTCCCAACTGGCCGATAAAATCTATCTGGTGCTAATGATTGCCCTGATTGCCAGCCGCTTCCAAGCACCGGATCAGCCCATTAGTGGCTGGGTGTCCGCCATTATGATCGCCTTCACCATCCCCGCCGTCCTCTTTGGCTCCCTAGCCGGGGTTTTTGTGGATCGTTGGCCGAAAAAAGATGTGCTAGTGTTAAGCAATCTCCTACGGGGGGGTGCTGTTTTAGCCATTCCGCCCCTACTCTGGTTAGCCCGAGATGGGGGCTGGTTGTGGGGAGTTCCCCTGGGCTTTCTCCTGCTCCTCGTCATCACCTTCTTTGTCTCCACCCTAACCCAATTTTTCGCCCCAGCCGAACAGGCCGCCCTACCCCTGATTGTCAAACGGCAAAGCCTCCTCCCGGCTAACTCCCTCTACACCACCACCATGATGGCGCTGTTAATCATTGGTTTTGCCGTTGGGGAACCCCTCCTGGCCGCCATGGATCATCTAGGGACTGCGCTCGGCTGGTCTTTTGGCAAAGAATTATTAGTGGGCGGGGCCTATGCGATCGCCGGAATAATTCTCCTGTTCCTCAAAACCGGAGAAAAGCGAGCCGCCCTCGAAATCGAACGCCCCCACGTCTTCCAAGACATCTGGGACGGGATTCAGTACCTCCAAGCCCATCATCGCGTGCGGAACGCCCTCGTCCAGTTAGTCATCCTCTTCTCCGTCTTCGCCGCCCTCGCCGTCCTAGCGGTTCCCCTGGCCGCCTCCATCCCCAGCCTCAAAGCAGAACAATTCGGCTTTCTCCTCGCCTCTGCCGGACTCGGCATGGGCTTAGGCGCCGCCTTTTTAGGTCACTGGGGGCAAGGATTCCGCAACGCTCAACTGAGTCTCTGGGGGTCCGCCGGAATGGCCCTCTCCCTCCTCGGCCTCTCCTTCTCCACCCACAACCTCATTCTCGCCCTCCTGATGACCGGATGTTTGGGCATTTTTGCCGCCCTGATTGGCGTTCCCATGCAGACCACCATCCAAGCCGAAACCCCCGAAGAAATGCGCGGGAAAGTCTTTGGGCTACAAAATAACGCCATTAACATCGCCCTCTCCCTCCCCCTCGCCCTGGCCGGAGTGGCTGAGTCCTTCTGGGGCTTAAAAACCGTCTTATGGGTGCTAGCGGCCTTTGTCGTCCTTGGGGGGACCCTAACCTGGTATATTGCCCAAAAAGGGTCAATTGCACCTAGATCCGGGAATTAATAGTATCATGTGAACGATCATCCCTGTCTGATTGTTTCCCTCAAGAGTTGTTACTCCCTTATTTGTGAATGCACCATCACCATATCGCTTGGCTGGGGAAAAAATCCCCGTTTTGTGGCAACGTCACCTACGGTCGAGAAATCAGTAACGCCCTCCTAGAACGCAACCATCGCGTGAGTTTCCTCCACTTTGCCCAAGAGGAATCCCTCTCTGATAGTTGGGCCCACCATTCTGAGGTCGTGCTACCCTTCTTGTATAAATCCCAGATTTACACCATCCCCACGCCGAAGTCGAGTAAAGTGTTGATGCGATCGCTCGCTGACCTCAAACCTGACCTTGTTCACGCCTCCCTCACCCTTTCCCCCCTTGATTTCCGCCTACCGGAAATTTGCGCCGAATTAAACCTTCCCCTCATTGCCACCTTTCACCCCCCCTTCGACAGCAAACTACGCAACCTCAAATCCAGCGCCCAGTTTCTCACCTATCAGCTATACGCCCCCTGTTTAGCCAACTACGACCGGGTGATTGTCTTTTCCCAAATCCAGAAAGACCTCCTAGTGCGTTTAGGAGTCCCCGACCCCAAAGTAGTCATCATTCCCAACGGCGTAGACGTACAAAAATACTCCCCTGGCCCCTCTCGCTTTAAAGCCCAACTGGGGGCAAAACGGCTATTTGTCTACATGGGACGCATCTCCACCGAGAAAAACGTGGAGGCCATGCTCAAAGCTTGGAAACTAGCCAACATGGGGCCTGATTGCAAATTAGTTATCGTGGGAGATGGCCCCCTCAGCACCGTGTTAAAACCCTTCTACACCCCAGAAGACGGCATTCTCTGGTACGGATTTGTCGCCGACGAACAACAGCGCATTGAGATTCTACGCGCTGCCGATGCCTTTATTCTGCCCTCCCTAGTGGAAGGTCTATCCCTCTCCCTCTTGGAAGCGATGGCCTGTGGAGTGGCCTGCATTGCTACCGATGCCGGGGCTGATGCCGAAGTGATTGAAGACGGGGCCGGGGTGGTCATGAGTACCCAAGGGGTCACAACTCAATTAAAAACCCTACTCCCTCTCTTCCGAGATCAACCGGAATTAACTGTATTATTGGGTCAGAAAGGCCGCAAACGGGTTTTAGAACGCTACACCCTCAGCCGCAATATTACCCAGTTAGAGCAACTCTATCAGGAGGTTTTGACCGAAACTCAGACCTTAACCTATACTCGCTGGGCTTAATCTGCCAATGGTTTTAGAAGATGCCAGTTTAGCACTACTCCAAACCGCCCTTAAACGCTTAAAGGAGGGCTTTAACACCCTGCCCGAGGTAGAACAGCCTCTGGACTTAGAAGCTGTCCAGAATCTGCTGCTAGAGGTGGCTGAACGAATGCAGGATAACTACCCCTATCCTCATCCCTTGTATGCGGGACAAATGTTAAAACCTCCCGCCCCTATAGCGCGTCTGGCCTATATGTTGTCTTTATGGATTAACCCCAATAATCACGCGCTGGATGGGGGAAAAGCGAGTTCCGCCCTAGAGAAAGAGGCCGTGGCAGATTTAGCTAAAATGTGCGGCTGGGAGCGCCATTTAGGCCATTTATGCAGTGGGGGAACGGTGGCTAATTTAGAGGCCCTATGGGTGGCTAAAAATCTACATCCGGGTCAAAAAATTGTCGCCTCTAGCCAAGCCCATTATACTCATTCTCGCATTTGTAAGGTCTTAGATATTCCCTTTTTAGCTGTTCCCTGTAATCCTCGCGCTCAGATGGATGTGGGGGAGCTTAAACGACTTTTAGAGACTGAAAAAATCGGCACGGTTGTTGTTACTCTGGGAACAACGGCTACCGGTTCAGTTGACCCATTACCGGAAATTTTGGAGCTACAAAAAGACTATAGATTTCGCCTTCATGCTGATGCCGCTTATGGGGGGTATTTTCGCTTAGTTGAAGATTTAGCCCCAGAGACTAAACAAGCCTTTGATTGCCTGAATCAAGTGGATTCAATTGTTATTGATCCTCATAAACATGGACTTCAACCCTATGGCTGTGGTTGTGTGTTGTTTAAAGAGCCAACAGTGGGCCGTTTTTATCATCATGATTCCCCCTATACTTATTTTAGTTCAGACGAGTTGCATTTAGGAGAAATTAGCCTCGAATGTTCTAGACCGGGATCGGCTGCGGTTGCACTGTGGGCGACTCAGAGGTTATTTCCCTTAGTCCCAGATGGGGAGTTTGCCCAAGGTTTAACTCAGTCTTGTCAAGGGGCTAGAATTTTGTTTAATAAGCTGCAACAGGACTCCCGGTTTATAGTTGCTTTTCCTCCAGAGTTAGATATTGTAATCTGGGCGGTTTCTGGCGAAAGGGCGAGTCAGTCTTCTCGGTTAGCACAAGCGGTTTTTAAGGCGGCTGCACGGGAAAATTTACACCTCGCTTTAGCCACCTTACCCCGATATTTATTGGAACAGCAGGGAGTGGTGATGGAGTGGGATCAAGACTTTATCACTTGTTTACGATCTTGTTTAATGAAACCGGAACATTTAGCTTGGATTGAGTCTATTTGGGCAATTTTAGATCGGGTGACAGAGGGAGTTTTGAAGGGAGAAAACTTTGTAACAAATCTTAATGATTAGCACCTTGAGTTAAAATCCCTTCCTGGCTACTTGAGCTAGGTCAATTGAGCAACCAATAGAGGTCAGATTAAGAAATGTTATGACCTTGGGGGAAGATAGAGGGGGCTTCGTTTATTGTGGAGAATTTAACCTAAAATTAAGGAATAAGGTCTGGGGGGTCGTCTGCTATGACAATTAAATTCTCTCCGCGAAGAGATGTCTTCGCTTAACAATCCATTGGCTAGGATTGTTTCTCTCTTTCCTGTAGTAAGTCTCCATGAAAGGTAAAGAATCGGGTTGAGAAAACGATTGACTTTTGATAACACCCAATGGAGAGATGACATGGGCTTTCCTTGTTGTCTACAATATGGGGATCACATTTGGCTCACCATGATGGCACTATTTTCCTCATTGTTTCTCTGCACTCTTTGGCAATCTTTTGGGTTCATATGGCAAATCTCGCGAAAATATCCTCTGTGAAACCCCCCACTCTTAAGGGGTATACTATCCTTGAGTTATTATATTTAGGTTCTCGGACGGCTGTTTATCGAGGGGTAGAGGATGAGTCGCAGACTCCGGTGGTGATTAAGGTGTTGCGACGGGAATATCCGAGTTTTGGGGAGTTAGTGCAGTTACGGAATCAATATGCGATCGCCAAAAATCTCCCGATAGCAGGTATTGTAAAACCCCTGTGCTTAGAATCTCTCGGCAATGGCTATGCTTTCGTGATGGAAGATGTGGGGGGGGTAGCATTAGGAGACTACTGTCAGCAAAAGCGGTTAGTGGTGTCTGAGGTGTTAGAGATTGCTATTCAAGTGGCTGGGATTCTCCATGATCTCCATCAACACCGCATTATTCATAAAGATATTAAACCCGCCAATCTGTTAATTCATCCTGAATCTAAACAGGTGAAATTAATTGATTTTAGTATTGCCTCGTTGTTACCGAAAGAAACCCAAGAAATTCAAAGTCCAAATATTTTAGAAGGGACTTTAGCCTATATTGCACCGGAACAGACGGGACGCATGAATCGGGGTATTGATTATCGCACCGATTTCTATGGATTGGGGGTGACTCTGTACGAATTGCTGACGGGGAGGCTTCCCTTTACGGCTACGGATCCCTTAGAGTTAATTCACTACCATATTGCACAGATGCCAACCCCAATGGAGGAGCTAAATCCAGCCGTTCCGTTGATGGTGAGTGCGATCGCCGCTAAACTCATGGCCAAGAATGCCGAAGATCGCTATCAAAGTGCCTTGGGGGTGCAATATGACCTCGAACAGTGTTTAACCCAGTGGCAGGCCTCCGGGGAGATTAGGGAATTTCCCCTCGGTACCCGGGATTTAAGCGATCGCTTTCTCATCCCCGAAAAGCTCTATGGACGACAGGCAGAGGTTAAGACCCTTTTAGAAGCTTTTGATCGGGTGGCTCAAGGTGCTGTTGAACTCATGTTAGTAGCTGGCTTTTCTGGCATTGGCAAAACAGCCGTTATTAACGAAGTTCATAAGCCCATTGTACGCCAACGAGGGTATTTTATCAAGGGCAAATTTGATCAATTTAATCGTAATATTCCCCTTTCTGCCTTTATCCAAGCACTACAGGATTTAATGGGTCAATTACTCTCTGAATCCGATACCCAATTAGAGCAATGGAAAGCTAAAATTTTAGCCGCTTTGGGAGACAATGGACAGGTTCTAATTGAAGTATTACCGGAGTTAGAACAAGTCATTGGTTCACAACCGGAAGTAACAGAACTTTCAGGAACAGCTGCTCAAAATCGCTTTAGTTTACTCTTCCAGAAATTTATTTCTGTTTTCACTACCCCAGAACATCCCCTAGTTTTATTTCTAGATGATTTACAGTGGGCAGATCCCGCATCTTTACAACTGATTAAGCTCCTAATGAATGAGCAGGGGTATTTACTTTTATTAGGAGCTTATCGCGATAATGAAGTGTTCCCCAGTCATCCTTTTATCGTGACGGTAGAAGAATTGAAAAAAGCGGAGAAAATTATACATACTTTAACCCTAGCACCCCTGAAATTGAAGGATGTGAATGATCTCGTTTCTGATGCCCTTCATTGCTCCCCAGATTTAGCAGAACCCCTCACACAATTAATTAACCAAAAGACCCAAGGTAATCCCTTTTTTGCCACCCAATTTCTCAAAGCTCTTCATGACGATCAATATATTTTCTTTAATTACGACCAACGTTATTGGCAATGTGATCTAGAACAAGTTCACACTTTATCCCTGAGTAATAATGTAGTTCAGTTCATGGCTTTACAGTTACAAAAGCTGCCTGAAACCAGCCAAGAACTACTTAAATTAGCTGCTTGTATTGGCAATCAGTTTGATTTAAACACCTTAGCTATTGTGTCTGAAAAAACGCCCCATGAGGTGGCACTTGCTCTGTGGCAAGTTTTACGGGAAGGGTATATCATTCCCACCAGTCGCGTCTATAAATTCTTTCAGTCGGAACAGGAACAACAGATAGTTTCTCAAGAGCAAGTTAACCCCACCTATCGCTTTTTGCATGATCGAGTCCAACAAGCGGCTTATTCTTTAATTCCCCATGATCAAAAACAAGTTACTCACCTTAAGATAGGGAAATTACTACAAGAAAATTTAACTGAAATTGAACGAGACGAAAAGCTTTTTGATATTGTGGGACATTTGAATCTCGGCCAAGTTTTAATAAAAGACCCAGCTGAACGAGAAAAATTAGTCCAATTGAACTTAAAAGCTGCCGAAAAAGCCCGCACATCAACAGCTTATAGTGCAGCACTGGAGTTTGTACAGATGGGGTTAAATTTATTAGCCGAGCAAAGCTGGAAAACTCACTATAACTTAACCTTAGAACTCCATATTTTAGGGGCAGAAGTTGCCTATTTAAATGGGGATTTAATCCAGATGGAGACGAGGATTGAAGCGGTTTTAAATTCGGCTCAAAATATCTTAGATCGGGTGAAAGTCTATGAGATTAAAATTAATGCTCTCACCGCTCAAACTCGGATGTTAGATGCCGTTGAAGTGGGTCGAAATGCCCTCGCACAGCTAGGGATTGATTTGCCAACCGAACCCGATGAAACTAAAATCAAGCAAGCTCTTCACAAATTAAGTGCAAGATTAGAAGGACAAAAAATTGCGAATCTCGCCAATCTAACAGCCATGACTAATCCCCAGATGAGTGCTGGGATGGAATTATTAGGAATGTTGTTTGCGCCTATTTTTCAAGGAGCAACTCATTTAATGCCTTTATTAACTTGTGAGATGGTGAGTCTCTCCCTAGAATTTGGCAATGCTCCCGCCTCAATTATTGGCTATGTGGCTCATGGGATGGTGCTTTGTGCCTTTTTGGGAGAGGTGGAGTTAGGCTATCAGTTTGGCCGTTTGGCTATGAGTTTATTAAATAAGCCTGAAAATCAACCGTTTAAGTCTTGTATTTTACTGCTATTTGGGAACTTCATTCATCATCATAAAGAGTCGATTCAAAAAACTTTTACCGTCTTTAAGCAGGGAATGCTAGCGGGAATAGAAGTGGGCGATTTTGTCTATTATGGTTATAACGTCACGGTGAACTTTTCCCATCATTTGTTTGCTGGAATCTCTCTTAATGACTGGCAAGAACAAATGGAGGGATATTGTACTTTTTTAGAGCAAATTAAACAATATTCTGGTTTAACTTATGTCAAGATGGAGCAGGAAGTTATCCAAAATTTGATCTCGTTTACTGCCACTCCAGAGGTGTTAGAAGGCAAGGCTTATGATGAGAAGGTGATGTTAGCAAAACATCATCAAGAACAGGAATTAACGCCCCTTGGTTTTCTCTATGTTTATAAGTTATTATTGGCTTATTTATTCGGACGTTATGACCAAGCGTTAGCCGCGATTCAGACGGTACAACCCTATATTATTGCTGTGACGGGAATGTTCCAAACTCCGGTTTTTCATTTCTATGCAGGGTTGACTTCTTTACAACAGTATGCAGGGGCAAAAGAAGAGGAGCAACCAGTTATTTTAGAGCGAGTCCAGGAGCATCAACAAATTTTAGCGCGGTGGGCTAAGTTTGCTCCGATGAATCATCAGCATAAGGTGGATTTACTGGAGGCGGAAAAATGCCGGGTTTTGGGCAATAAAGCGGGGGCGATTGAGGGATATGATCGGGCGATCGCACAAGCTCAAACTAATGGCTACCTTCACGAGGCCGCACTAGGGAACGAACTGGCGGCACAATTTTATCTAGATTGGGGGAAAGAGGCGATCGCCCAAACCTACCTTACCCAAGCCTACTATAGTTATGTTCACTGGGGAGCAACGGCTAAAGTGGAGCAGTTAGAGCAATGTTACCCCAGTTTGTTAGCCCCCATCTTACAAACCATTCAAAGTCCCCTCTCGGCCACAGAAACCGTCTTTAGTCCCACACCTTTCTCCCACTTACCTACCCTCGGAGAACAGACTTCCAGTTCCACCAGTATAGCTCAAACCCTTGATCTGACGACAGTTTTAAAGGCTTCTCAAACCCTCTCTCGTGAGATTAAATTAGAGCAACTCCTCAGTACCCTTCTCCAGACTGTACTAGAAAACGCGGGGGCCGATAAAGGGGTGTTATTAATGCCCCATGAGTCCAAATGGTATGTAGAAGCAGTCGCTCAATTGGGAGAGTCGGCACAGGTGACACCTGTTCCCTTGACCCATAGTATATGTGTTCCCCACAGTTTAATCCATAGCATTAAACGCAGCCTACAGCCCACTGTGATTATGGATGCCACAGCGGACCCCAGTTTAAGCACCGATGCCTATATTCTCCAACAGCAACCCAAGAGTGTGTTATGTACTCCCATTTTGCATCAGGGGAAACTGGTGGCCATCTTGTACTTAGAGAATCGTCTCACCGTTGGGGTATTTACAGGCGATCGCGTGGAACTCCTGCGTTTCCTTTGTACCCAGGCCGCCATTAGCTTAGAAAACGCTCGTCTCTATCAACAAGCGCAACAGGCCTTAAAAGACTTACAAGAGGCACAATTACAGATGGTGCAAAGTGAGAAAATGTCTGCATTAGGGAATTTAGTCGCTGGGATTGCCCACGAAATCAATAATCCCGTCGGTTTTATCTTAGGGAATGTGAAAGAGGCGATCGCCAACTTTACCGACATTACCGACTATTTGCGACTCTATCAAGAGAAATACCCAGATGATGAGGACATTTTAGCCCAAGGGCAAGAACTCGAAATCGACTATTTGCTCGAAGATTTCCCCAATTTGTTAGCCTCCATGGCGACTGGGTGCGATCGCATCCAAGAAATCAGCACCAGTTTACGCATTTTCTCCCGCGCTGATCATAAGCGTAAAATTTCCTTTAATCTCCATGATGGCATTAATAGTACCCTGCTCATCCTCAAACATCGCCTTAAAGCCAACGCCTCTCGCCCCGCCATTGAAATCATCCAAAACTACGGTAAAATCCCCCCCATTCCCTGCTTTCCCGGGGAATTAAACCAAGTTTTCATGAACATCTTAGCCAATGCCATCGATGCCTTAGAAGAAAGTAGCCACAACAAAACCTTTGCCGAAATTGTCGCCCATCCCAATCAAATTACCATTCAAACTTCCCTAGTAGACCACAGCGTAAAGATTTCCATTGCCGATAATGGTCAAGGCATTGAAGAAAGCGTAAAACCCCACATTTTTGACCATTTATTCACCACCAAAGCCGTCGGCAAAGGAACCGGTCTAGGTTTAGCCATTGCCCGTCAAATTGTAGTCGAGAAACATCAAGGAGAGATTACCGTTAACTCTCAACCGGGTCAAGGAACAGAGTTTATAATTACCTTACCCTTAGACCGTCATCAATAATATCATAAAGGTAACTCAATCACAAAACAACTTCCTTGCCCATAAACTGAAGAACAAGTAAGAGAACCCCCATGATTTTGGGTCACAATTTGATAGCTTGTAGCCAGTCCCATCCCCGTTCCTTTTCCGACAGGTTTAGTCGTGAAAAACGGGTTAAAGATTTGGGCTTGTACCTCTGGAATCATCCCCACTCCATTATCTTCAATAGTAATCACAACCTGATTATTGTCCCCCACTGTTGTCGTAATCGTCAATTGACCTTGATAGGATTCCTGCCCTCCCTCCAAATCTCTCATATTGTCCCGTTCAATAATAGCATCAATTCCATTGATTAACAAATCCATAAACACTTGATTTAATAACCCCCCATAGCACTCCACAAGGGGTAAATCTCCATAATGTTTAATCACTTCAATAGTACAATTTCCTGCCCTACCACTAATTTTATTTTCCAAAATAACCAGCGTGCTATCAATATTGTCATGGAGATCAATGGGTTTCAATTCAGCCTCATCCAGCTTAGAAAACGTGCGTAAAGAACGAATAATATCCCGAATACGAGCCGCCCCAGTTTTCATAGAATCTAACACTTTAGGCAAATCCGCTAAAATAAAATCCAGATCAATCGATTCTATTTGATCTATAATAACTGGCTTTGGCTGAGGATAATTTTGTTGATAAAGAGCAATCAAGTCCAGCAGATTTTCAATATACTCTGTCATGTGATTAATGTTGCCATAAATAAAGCTCACAGGGTTATTGATTTCATGGGCAATCCCAGCCACTAACTGCCCCAAACTTGACATCTTCTCCCCTTGGATTAATTGAGTTTGTGCCTGCTGAAGTTCTTGATAAGCTTGCTCTAATTGAACCGTTTTGCCTTGAGATTCCTGATATAATTGGGCTTGATAAATAGCAATGGCAACCTGATCTCCAATTCGTTGCAGTAACTCAATCTCATCCTCTTGCCACGGTTTATCTGTGCCGACTCTGCCCAACTCAAAGCCGCCAATTTGTCCCCCAGCCGTGTGAATAGGCAGGATTAAATAAAAATCAACCCCCACCTCCTCGCAAAATTCAGTTAAACCAATTTCCGTGGAATCATGGCGATTAAATTGGTGAATTTTTTCTTCAAAAATATGATTAGCGACTAATGGGAAGTCCTCCATTTTATAACAGCCTAGCCAACTGGGTAAATCGACCCTTTTTTGCTCTTGAACCAACTCCCATGAGGGGGGGACAGCTTCAGGACGAAACCAGCCAAAGGCACAAACATCTACATTTAATTCTGTGACTATTGCATTGACAGCATTTTGTAAAATAGTTTCTAAGTCCAGAGAATTCCTAATTTCTGTACTGATTTTATTCAGTAGGTTACTCCGATTAACTAACGCTTCTAAAGCTTGCTCTGTAGCTAGCCGTTCCGTAATATCTCGTGCGGCCGCATAGGTGAATTCTCCCGAGGGAGCAGATGACCATTCAATTGCCCGATATTCTCCATTTTTTGCCCGATAACGGTTGACAAAATGGAGAACTGTATGATCTGCGTCCAAATCAGCCATTGCGGCTAATGTAGCGTCTATATCATCGGGATGGACTAATTCTAAAAATGGCTTGCCTTCTAGTTCAGAGAGAGCATAACCTAATATGTTTTCCCACGCTCGATTCAGACGACGAAAACGCCCTTGATTATCAGCAATGCACAGTAAATCTAAACTGATATTAAAAAACTGTTCTAGGTCTAATTCTGCTCTTATTTCCTGATCTGAAATAGAAGATTGTAGAGGATGTTCTTGAACCGTCATCGCCTGCATTTCGGCTTCATTAAAAACCCGCGCCGTGATATCTCGTAAAATGGACAAATGAAGATGGGGTAAAAAATTAGCTGTGGCGCGATATTCTATGGTGCGAATTTCCCCATCTTCACGAATTAAGAAAAACTCCCCTTGGGCTTCTCCTTGATTCAGAAATTGTTGCCAAACTTGCTCAAAATTAAAGTCTGGGGTGGTAAAGTCACTGATGGAACGTCCTACTAAGGCAGAGGGAGCTATGCCAAACAATTGACAAGCGGCAGGATTGGCGGCTCGATATTGCCCTTGATCATCAGCAATCAGGATAGCATCAAAGGCTTGGGTAAAGAGAGTTTTGAGGGCAGGATGATCAACATCGAGGGGGAGAAAATCCACTGCTGACACCTCTGTGGAGACAGATTCAGGATTAAGTGCTAAGTTGCGATCGCGGCACTGGGGGAATTGCGTCCAGAGTTGGGGGGGAAAGAGCATAGGATCGCGATCTCCAATGGGTCGATGAGTATTAAATCATCCTAGCGAAAATTGCCCACCTTTGTGCATTGATGAGCCGAGCAATCACCTTGATTTCAAACAGATATTACAGTCCCAGAAATTCGGGAAGTCTGATCAGAACAGTTCAGAGGGGGCTGGGATAGAAACCATTAAAGTGTAACGCTTATTGGCAGTTCAGCTAAAAATTTCCCAAATTTTCCCCTAACTATCGATTGAGACTTGATAATGAAGAGATGAATCATTGATTAAAGAGGGTGTTAACGTGACCTATCGTATTTTGAGCCTAGATGGGGGCGGGATTCGAGGCGTTTTATCTGCTCAATTGTTGGTACAAGTCGAGAAAATTGTCCAACGAGAGAAAGGGCAAAAACTTCATGAGTATTTTGATTTAATCACTGGAACATCTAGTGGTTCTATTGTCGCCACCGGAATCGCCGTCGGCAAGACAGCGCGGCAAGTGGTGGATCTGTTCCGCAACGATGGCAAGCGGATTTTTCCCTACTCCGGGGCAATGGGTTACTTATCTCCTCAACGGTTTAGTTTAATCTGGGAACATGGGATATCTGCGCCGAAATTTTCCCATTCGGGCTTTACAGCTGTGTTACAAGAAGCCTTTGAGGAAAAAACTCTCATGGAGCAGGGAGAAAAGCCTAAACTACTGGTGACATCCTACGATACGATGGCCCGTCAACCCATTGTGTTCAAAAGTTGGCGCAAGGATGAATGGTATTCTGAAATTCCCCTGTGGAAAGCTTGCCTCTGTTCCAGTTCCGCGCCTACCCTCTTCCCGGCCTATTATTTAGACTATGGGGGGCGGAAGTGTTCCGCCATTGATGGGGGAGTTGGGGCGACGAATCCCACCACTTGCGCGATCGCCGAAGCCCTCCGTTTTGGCGTTCCCGTAGCCGATTTGCGCGTCCTCTCCGTCGGTGCAGGCCGTGCCAGCCAAGGCTTTAGCTACACAGAAACCCGCAGTTGGGGCCTATTGCAATGGGCCGGGCATATGTTAGATTTACTACTCAACGCCCCCCTAGATGTCAATGAATACATCGCCCGGCAAATTATTGCCAGTATCCCCGATAGTCAGTCCCACTATCTCCGCCTACAGCCCCTCCTGTCCACCAGTGAATTCCTCAGACTCCTAGACTTTGACCCCATTTATAAAAACCTCATACAGGAGAAACTCAAAGATCACCCCCTGAAAATTACCGACAGCATTGATGATGCCAGCGAGATCAATCAATCCCTGCTCACCGTCCTAGCCGATTGTTATGTCAAATATGGTACATTGGCCGTGCGAGACGAAGATAAAGATATCCTCTCCGCCTCGGTCAAGGAACGGATTGATCAATTTGTACAATCCAGTTAAAACGCTCTTAAACTGCCATGCAGCCCGACTCTGAGCCATTTCGCCAACTGGTCCAAAAGTGCCAAGAGAGTCCCATTGGGAAACACCTTCCGGGGGCGCTCTATATCCATCAGAGCGCCCTATCCGCCCTTGACCCCCAATTGCAAGTTTATGAGCAAAAAGCCCGCACCCTTGCCCCCCAAAGCCACCAAGCCACCCTAATTAAATTTAACTACGACCGCCCCACCCTCTCCTACTTGTTTTATCCCGACTTTGACCAAGACCCCCACCCCGCCCTACAAGGCAGCATTCAGGTCAATCTCACCGAGGAAACCGTGCAGTATCGGGACTATAGCACCTCAGAGAACCCCCCCATCCTCCACCGCAAGGAAACCTTTGTCACCCCCGAATATCCCCACTATGCAGTTTTTCTAGAGTTGACCCGACGAGAGGAAAACCTCGGCCTACTCGATGACCCGCGCTTGATTGGTACCCAACGGGAATGGAATAAACGCCTCGAAACCTATGGCGTGACCCTTGAAGGTCATGCCCTGCTACGCCATACCAATCGTCTCCCCATTGGCCAATTTCCGCGCATCCAACGCCATAAAGCGGCAATGGTGAGGAAAACCCTCTCCCGCCCCGTGCGAGCCGCCTTAGAGGCCGAATTATTCAGCCCAGAGACAACATTTTTTGACTATGGTTGTGGCTACGGCAGTGATTTAGAATTTATCGCCCAAAAAGGCTACATCAGTTCCGGCTGGGATCCCTACTATCGCCCCGATACCCCCCGCACCCCGGCGGATATTGTCAACTTGGGCTATGTGATTAATGTCATTGAAGATCCCCCAGAACGACGGGAAGCCCTGATCAAGGCTTGGGAATTGACCCAACAGGTGTTAATTGTCGCCGCTCAGGTCTTGATTCGGGATAACTTAGACGGACAACTGGCCTATGGGGATGGGATTATTACCCGCCGCAATACCTTCCAAAAATATTATGAACAAGAGGAACTCAAAGCCTATATTGACCAAGTTTTAGGAGTGGATGCCATTCCCGTGGCCTTGGGGATTTATTTTGTCTTTCGCCAAGAAGAACAGGCGGAAATTTTCCGGGCTGCCCGTTTTCGCTCCCGGGCCACCACTCCTCGGGTACGTCTTCAGGTGAAGAAATTTGAGGACTATGAAACCTTGCTCACTCCCTTAATGGCTTTTATTACTCAACGGGGGCGCTTACCCGTTAAAGGGGAATTAGCCCAAGAAGAGGAGATATTAGCCGAGTTTGGCAACTTCCGCCGGGCCTTCAGTTTGGTGCTTCAGGCAACAGATGAGGCCGAATGGGAAGCGATCGCCGAAAAACGCCGCCAAGACCTCAAACTCTATCTCGCCCTCACCCACTTCGGCAAGCGCCCCAAAGCCCAAGAGTTCTCCCCCACCGTCAAAGAAGACTTTAAAGCCCTCTTCGGTAGTTATAAACAGGCCTGTTTATTAGCCGACATGATGCTCTTTAGTGTCGGCGACTTAGAAAACCTCGCCGACCTTTGCCAACAAAGTCCCATCGGCAAAAAACGCCGTCAAGCCTTTTGGATTCACATTAGCGCGTTGGAAACCTTAGATCCCCTCCTGCGACTCTATGAAGGTTGTGCCAGTCGCACCATCGGCCGCTTAGAATCCGCCACCGTGATTAAATTTCACCTCAATCAGCCCAAAATTTCCTATCTCGACTATCCCCATTTTGATCAAGATCCCCACCCCGCCCTCCATGCCACAATGCAGATTGATCTGCGGGATCTCCATGTGTCTTACTGGGAAGCCGATCCCGAAAATCCGCCCCTTTTACACCGTAAGGAACAACTCCTCACCCCCGATTATCCCCATTACGCCAAATTTGCCCGTTTAAGCCAACAGGAAGAAGATCGAGGCCTATTTGATCAGCCCCAAGCGATTCGCACCCGTCAGGATTGGTTAAAATATATGGCTCAACAGGGTGTGAGGTTGAAAAATCATTGCATCACTTGGCGGGAGGATGTCGATCCCTATCGTTTGAAAGTGTTACGGGCGGCCTTGCGTCGTCGTCAAAAACAACGACGGAAGCGGGAGCTTTCCTGAGACAAAAGAACCCTGTACAATTTTCCATTATCCATGGTTATTTCTTTACCGCCATGAGGCGATCGCGAAAATAGGGACTCAGTTCCGCAAGTGTTCTCAAATCTACTATTCTTCCTTGCAACAAACCCGATAACACCTCCTCTATCTCAGCCATTGAGGGAGGTGGGGTGTGGCTGGGCGATCGCACCCCACCCCACCTCCCCTAAAAGTTAAGCCCATCCGGGAACAGATTACGCTTAACCCCCCGTCTACAAGCTACAATCACACAGAACCTGTGATTGTTGAACCCTTGTCCATCTAAACCCAGTCATGTTTAAAACCTCCCTTCTCATCCTCCTACCCCTATCCCTCCTCAGTGTTAACCCCTCCCTCGCCCAAGCCACCGTTACCATTGATGTAGGCATAGTCCAACGGTTTGGAGAAGAAGACAGCGACCGACTCACCCTCTCCGGCAGCGATAACACCCCCCTCACCCTAGAATTTTTGGCCGGGGATGGTAGCACCCAAACCGTCACCACCCCCAGCGTCACCTTAGAAATCGTCCGCCAACCCCAAGAAAACCCCCTCGTGCGAGAATGGGTCGTATTAAGTGATCATGCCACCTTTGAAACCGCCGAAAATAGCGCCAAAGCTTGGCAAGAAAAAGGCATTGAAGTTGAAGTCACCCAGCCCGGACGCTGGCAAGTGTGGGCTAAACGGGACGTTTATAATACCCCCCTCCTGCGGCGAATGTTAATCCAGAATCTCCAAGAAGCAGGAGAAAGCGAAATCTATTTACAGTCAGAAGTCTTAGAAACCACCCCCGTCGTCTCCTTTGTCGTGGGCAATTTCCGCTACAACCGAGCTAATTTTGCCATTCGCAGCGCCAACAATCGTATCCGGGTCAACGACGGCACCAATCAATACGTTTATGCCGGAGACTTACGCATTCAACCCAATGCCTACGGGGATTTTACCCTCGTTAATAACATTGACATTGAAACCTATTTGCGAGGAGTTGTTCCCCACGAAATTGGCCCCAATGCCCCTTACAATGCAGTAGAAGCCCAGGCCATCATTGCCCGCACCTATGCCCTGCGCAATTTACGCCGTTTTAAAGCCGATAATTACGAACTCTGCGCCACCGTTCACTGTCAAGTTTATCGCGGACTGACCGGGACAGTGGAACGCTCAGACCGCGCCATTACCGCCACAGCCGGACTGGTCTTAACCTACAACAACGAGCTAGTAGACGCGCTCTATTCTGCCCACAGTGGCGGCACTACCTCCCCTTTTGAGGATACTTGGGATGGGGAACCCCGCCCCTACTTACAAGCCCAAGTGGATGCGGTGACACCTCCTTGGGATTTAACCGCACGGCCTTTAAATAATGAACAGGCCTTTCGGGAGTTCATGAGTTTACAAACGGGACTGAATGGCTCCAATAGCTCCGTATTTCGCTGGAGTCGGGAAAGCAGTATTGAGGAGTTAACGGCTGATTTAAACCGCTATTTGGAGCGGACAAAACACCCTCTGGCGGGGATTAATCGCATTTTAAGTATGGAAGTGGCAGAACGCTCAGTAGCAGGTCGGATTTTGCGCTTTGTGGTGGAAACGGACAAAGGAACAGTGGAACTCCACAAAACCGAAGCCCGCAGCGCCTTCGGTCCCCCCCGCAGTACCTTATTTTATGTAGACCCGATTCGGGATGGCAATCAAAATCTAACGGGATATCGCTTTGTAGGGGGCGGTTTCGGTCATGGTGTGGGCTTGAGTCAGTATAGTTCCTATACCTTGGCCAATTTAGGCTGGAATGCGACCCGGATTTTAGAGTTCTATTATCCCGGTGCGAAGGTTGAACCGCTCAATGATTCTCTTGTTTTTTATCCTGAAGATTAGGGGGCTTTCACCCTTGCTGAATACGCATCTAATCCCGATTAGATAGGGTTTGCTGAATAACTCG
>NZ_JAIHOM010000248.1 GCF_026130165.1 Spirulina subsalsa FACHB-351
CCCAAGCTGCGACTTAGACCCCCTAGCCCCCTTTGACCCCCCAGAAGCCCTAGAAGACCCCGAATTTTTAGGGGGTCTTACCAACGTACCAGACGAGGATATTTTCACCCTAGACCCCTTAGAATTAACCGCAGACCCCTTTAATTCCTCCGAACTCTGGGACGACGAAGAAACCCCCCTTGAGGATAGTTTTGAGTCCGTCAGTGAATCAGCATTCAATTCAGAAATAGAGGAAACATTCGACCCCCAAGAACCGATACAACCTCAATTAAATCAAGAATTAAACCCGACCGTTATTTCTGACAACTTAAACCGAGAGCATCAGGACTTAGATCCTCAATCAGTTAACCCAAATTCACTCAATCAAGAGCTAGAAAATCAACCCATACAAAATCCCGAGTTAACCTCACAACCAGCAAGCCATCCCTCAATTATTGATCCCGACCTTAACCCAACTGAACCCCAATCCGAAGATAGCCTAGAAATGATTTTCTCTGACCAAGAAGACTTTCTAGATCCCCTAGAAGACGACTTTGATTATAGTCTAGACTTGTCGGAATATTCACCAGATTTGGAGCTAGAAAATGACCCCGAAAATAACCTAATTTTCCCAGAAAATATTGCCCCCATTAAACCCGTAGAACCAGAACCCAAAATTACCAATGATTTTGTAGCCCCCATCTTCCCAGAAGAAAACGGGATAGATTTCTCAACCTTCCCCCCAGAAGCCGAAGAAATAGCTCCCCTTATAGACTTCTCCAATGAGGAAACTTCCCCCATTTTAGACCCCGACGATTTTCAACCAAAACAGAACTTAGCCTCCGAAAATTTTGATAATAATTTTACCAACTTTGACTTTACCGAAACAGCCCCCCAACAACCAACAGAAGACCTCTATAGTGACTTAGAATGGACAGATCCTGCCGCAGAAATGGCAGACGAACAACCCCTAGATAGTCTCCCCGAAACAACCCCCTCTCTCCAAGAACAAGAGGAAGAATTAGACTATGGTCAAACATCCTCCGAGGAAGCAAAAGAGTTGAATTCCACCCAAGAAACAAGCCTTGGATTACAACAACCTTCCCCCTCCACCTCCCCAAAAATTGACACAGAAAAACCCGATAATATTCTATTTGGTGATGATTGGAACAACAACGAACAATTAGATACCGTTCCCAGCATTGAGGACACCTTTGGTAGACTCGAATTAGAACAATCTTTAGCCGAATTTGATGCCGATGAATTATTCTTAGTAGAATCTGAACCTGAACCCACTCCAGAACCTTCCCAAACGCCCCAAACTGCCCCCCTAACCCCTCCTCAACCAACTATTCAAAAAGCCCCCTCC
>NZ_JAIHOM010000135.1 GCF_026130165.1 Spirulina subsalsa FACHB-351
AGCGGGGGAGCGGGGGAGCGGGGGAGCAATTCCCTATTCCCTATTCCCTATTCCCTATTCCCTAGCCCCACGAGTAGAGTTATTTAGCAAGCCCTATATAGTCATTGCTAACATAGAAACATCATATGAGTTGGGAGAGGACAGTGAGTAAGCAATGCACCATGCCGGGGATGGCTTTAGCGATCGCCTTAATCTTACCCCTTCTTTGGAACGTGCGGCCGGGGATAGCGCAGGACATGGATCGCCTAGACGAACAACTGCGCACATCTCCCCGTCAAGATGTCCCCAGTGGACAACGGAATGAAGCGGATTTACTGCTCAATTTAGGCAGTCAAGCCCAAAGTCGAGGGGACTTGAATCAAGCCATTGACCTATGGCTGCAAGCACTCGTTCTCTATGACCGTTTAAACGCCGATGACGGCATGGCACTAGCCTATAAGTATCTTGGCATTGTTTTTACCCAACTGGGTCGTTATGACGCAGCAGAGAACGCCCTCCGTCGTCATTTGGCCATTACTCGGGATGAACGAGACTTTTCCGCTCAGGTGTATGCCTTAAATAATCTCGGGGTGGTGTTGCTGGAAATGAACAATTTAGGGGGGGCAGAAGCGAGTTTTGCCGAAGCGTTGACCATCGCCCGCAGTATCCAAGATCAGGAGGGAGAAGGCTTAAGTATCAGTAATTTGGGCTTAGTTGCTAATGCACAGCAGAATTACAACACGGCTATAGCTTACTTTCAACAAGCATTAGATTATCGGCGGCGAATGCGCGATCGCGCCGGACAAGCCAACACCCTCAATAACTTAGGGGATGCCTACCGAGGCCTGGGGGAAGTAGACAAAGCCCTAGCAGAATACCGTCTCGCCCGGTGGTATGCCCAAGAGGTGGGAGACTTACCCAATCAGTTTCGTGCGTTGCGAGGACTGGCGGAAGGCTATGCTCGGGGGAGACGGTGGAGCCCTGCCTTTAAGGCCTTGGACGAGTGGGTTTTGTTAGCCCGGACGACGGGGAATTTAGCCCAACAAATGCGGGCTTTACACCTTTATGCCCAATATCATACAGGTCTGGGGATTTGGGAGAGGGCTGGAGAATTTTATCAAAGTGCGATCGCCGTTGCTCGTCAGTTAGGAGATGAAACCAGCGAAGCGATCCTATTAAATGAATATTCCCAAGTGGTCTATGGTTTTCCCTTTGGTTTGCCCAGAATTCCGTGAACTCCCCCACCCTGCCGTTGGCGAGGATGGGGAATTCCGCAACATTTTGTTAAAATCCGATGTTTAAGAAAATTCCCCTGCACTTAATTGTAACCCTCCAGTTTGTGATCCAAATGTTGGTCGTTGTCGGATTGGTCGGGTATTTTTCCTATCGCAGTGGTCAGGAAGTGGTCAGGGAGTTAGCCCATGAGTGGATGAATACAACAGCCAACAAACTCAAAGCCGAACTGGATCAATTCCTTGGCGATGCGTTGTTACTCTTGGCGACTAATCAGGGCTTAATTGAGCGGCAGCAACTGAATGCCGAGGATTTTGGAGAGTTAGAAGCCCATTTTGTACAGATGCTCAAACTGTATCCGGGGTTAACCGCCATTAGCTTCTATAATCCCCAATCTCAGATGATTGGGGTGGCAAACGATAGATCGGGACTTCTCACAACACCCGAAACCATGATTGTGCTGGAAAAGGCAGAACCCGGTCCAAGTGAGGGTCGGTTTTATCGCTTGAGTGAGGAAGGTGAGCGGCTCGATCTAATCGGGCGGATTCCGAACTGGAATCCCACTCAACGCTCTTGGTATGCACAGGCTCTCCAACAAGACCAACCGGACTGGACTTCCATCAGCGCCTTAGTAGTAGCCCCACTTCCGGCAATTCTAGCGGTTAACCCGATCAAACAAGGGGAGGAAATTCGAGGAATCATTACCATTACGCTGATTCTCAATGACATCAGTCAATTTCTTGCCCAGTTGCATCTTTCCCCTCAAGGACAGGTTTTTATTCTCGAAACCTCTGGGGAATTAGTCGCCACATCGACCAATGAAATTGTTGCACCCATTACCCGTAAAGATAATCAGAATGTCTTAACTCGTTTAGCCGTCACGGAGAGTCAGAATCCTTTAACCCAAGCGGTGGGGGAAGCCCTTCTCAGCCAAAGTCAAGAAATCAAACCCGGTCAATCCTTCAATTTCCAATTTAGCGCAGCCGTGCCGGGGGTGGAGTATCAGGGCGTTTTTAAAGTAAAGGGCGAACGCCAGCGATTTTTTGTCAATGTCACCTCCTATCAAAATGGTCAAAGCTTAAACTGGCAAATAGTCAGCGTTATTCCAGAATCGGACTTGATGGGGACAATCTATGGCAATTTACGCCGCACACTGCTACTCGGTGGGGTGGCTTTAGGGATAGCGGTGGCGAGCAGTCTGTGGATAGCGCGCCGAATCACGCGATCGCTCTCCCACCTCACCGAAGCCAGCGAAAACTTTATGACCCAGAGGCGAGAACAAGCCATTCAACAGACCCGGATTGCCGAAATTGCAGCCCTTTCCCAATCCCTTCAAGCCATGATGCTGACCATTCAAGAAGGCGATATTTTGCGTCAAAACTACACCCATGATTTAGAGCAACAAGTCGCCCTCAAAACTATTGCCCTTACAGAAGCCCAGAAACTGGCTCATATGGGAAGTTGGGAAGTAGATCCCACTGAGAACACCGTCACCTGGTCAAAAGAAGTCTATCGCATCCATGAAGCGGAAGATTATCCCCCCACCACTCGCCCAGACCGGGAAATTGTCAAAATTCATCCTCAAGATCAAGAGCATTATCAAAAAAACGTAATTGAAGCGATTCGAGCGGGTCAATCCTTTGATACAGATGTGCAGATCATCACTCACAAAGGCAATGTTCGGTTTATCCATGTCCAAGGGCAGCCCATCTATAACGAGGCTGGGGAGATGCTCAAAATCATCGGCACCACAACGGATATTACAGCCCGCAAACAAGCTGAACAAGCGTTAATTCAAGCCAAAGAAGCAGCCGAAGCGGCGAATCAAGCCAAAAGTATTTTCTTGGCTAATATGAGCCATGAACTCCGTACCCCCTTAAATGCCATCCTAGGCTACCCCAGACTATTATTGAATAGCAGCACAATCTCCCCTGAAGACCGAAGCTATATCCGCACCATTGAGCGCAGTGGAGAGTATTTATTAGCCCTGATTAACCAAATTCTAGACCTTTCAAAAATTGAAGCCGGGCGGATGGTTCTCAATGTGACGACCCTAAAATTACATCAATTACTCCATGAAATTGAAATCATGCTGCAACCTTCAGCCCAAGCCAAAGGGTTAACGTTCACCCTAGAAAAAGGGGACAATCTGCCAGATTTAATTGAAACCGATGGGGTCAAATTACAGCAAGTCCTGGTCAATCTCCTCAACAATGCCATTAAATTCACCCATCAAGGCACCGTTCATTTAAGGGCGGTGCCTTGCAGGGAGGACGATCATCCCTCTGCCTCACCCTACCTCAAGTTCACGGTTCAAGATACTGGGGTCGGGATTGCTGTGGAGGAATTACAAACCTTATTCCAAGCTTTTGTCCAAACCGAAAGTGGTCGGAATAGCCAGACGGGGACGGGTTTAGGTTTAGTGTTGAGTCAGAAACTTGTGGCGTTGATGGGGGGAGAACTTCAGGTTGAAAGTGAGGTGGGGAAGGGGACAAACTTTAGTTTTACGCTTCCCCTCTCTAGGTCTAGACATGAGGACTCCCCGGATTTGGAGTCAGATCCCATCAAATGGCGACTGGCTCCCCAAGAGCCTGCTTATAGGATTTTAGTCGCCGATGATGTGGCGGAAAATCGGGAAGTGTTAGTGAAACGGCTGGAATTGTGGGGTTTCAAGGTTTTTGAGGCTCAGGACGGGGAGGAGGCGATCGCCCAGACCGCCCAACATCATCCCGATTTAATTTTTATGGACATTCGGATGCCTAAACTCAACGGTATTGAAGCCAGCCAAAAGATTCAACAAACCTTGACCCCACCCATTCCTAAAATCATTGCTCTGACGGCCAGCGCTTTTGAGGAAGATCGAACGGAGATTCTCGCCTCGGGTTGTGATGATTTTATCCGTAAGCCGTTTCAAGAGCAGGAAATTTTAAGCTGTTTAGCGCACCATCTGAAGGTTCAGTTTATTCAACAACCCTCTGAGGGAGTCTCTCCGTCTGGGGAGGGGATTTCCCCCACTCAAGGGATGGAGGATGCACCGACTTTACGCATTCTGATAGCTGAGGACAATCTCATTAATCAGAAAGTGCTGTTACTCAACCTGAAAGCACTGGGTTATACCGCCGATGTAGCAGCGAACGGTTTGGAGGTGTTAGAACATTTGTCGGTGAACCCCTATGATCTCATTTTGATGGATGTGCAAATGCCGGAGATGGATGGGATTACGGCGACGCAAATCATTCGGCGAGATTTTCCCCAAATGCTTCAGCCCTATATTATCGCCCTGACCGCGAATGATGAGGCGAGCGATCGCCTCACCTGTGCGCAAGCCGGGATGAATGGTTATCTCACTAAACCCCTGGGGCAAGACCAACTGGCCCAAGCCGTTTGTAGTTGCGCTTCAGCGCGAAGGTTAAGCTACTCCTAGTTAGAGTCTGCTCAATAAACCCAACGCTAGACTCAACAAGGGAATCGGGAATAATTCTTAATTCCCCGACTCCCGGACTTATTGAGCAGGTCCGAGTTCCCTCAAAGTTTTTTGTTCAATAAATAGGGTCTATGATATTATCCGACTTCTCCCATTTTTGGTTAAACAATGCCCATTGTCCGCCCTGTTTTTTACCGCCAGAATTTGGAGATTTTAACACAAAATGGGGATTTTGTCAAATTAATTTAGAAATTAAACAAGGAAAAATTCAGCAAATTTTACCCGCCACTGAATCCGGTTTATTGCCTGATACTATCCCGCAATGGGAGCTTAAAAAAAGCATTATTCTACCTTGTTTTGTCGATATTCATACCCATTTAGATAAAGGACATATTAGCCGTAGAACCCCTAATTTACTAGGTACATTTGCCGAAGCTGTGAAAATTATCCGGGAGGATTGCTGTGAGTTTTGGCAAGAAGAGGATCTCTATCGACGGATGGAGTTCGGGTTAAAGTGTAGCTATGCTCATGGCACTCAAGCTATCCGCACTCATCTGGATGTGATAGATCAACAACATAACATTACGTTTGATGTGTTTAAAACCCTACAAAAGGAGTGGGAAAATCGGATTATTTTACAACCTTCTTCTTTGTTTCCAGTGGAACACTTTCTCACGGAGGAAGGGGTAAAAGTTGCCGATGGGGTAGCCCAACTGGGGGGGATTTTGGGGGCGGTGGTTTATCCTCATCAGGAGGTGGATAGACAACTGGATCGGATGTTGGAATTGGCGATGGAACGGGGATTAGATGTGGATTTTCATGTAGACGAAACCGATGATCCTCAGTCCCAATGCTTGTTAAAGGTGGCCGAAGCGGTGCTACGTCATGGCTTTTCTGGGCAGGTGCTATGTGGTCATTGTTGTAGCTTGGCGGTGCAGTCTCCGGCAGTGGTTCAGAGGACGATAGAAGCGGTGCAGAGGGCAGGAATTGCGGTGGTGAGTCTGCCGATGTGTAATTTGTATTTACAGGGGCGAGAAGGGGAAAAAACCCCTCGTTGGCGAGGGGTGACGCTGGTGCATGAGTTGAAGGCTCAGGGGATTCCGGTGTTGTTTGCTAGTGATAATTGTCGGGATCCCTTTTTTGGGTTTGGGGATCATGATCTGTTGGAGGTGTTTAATCAGTCGGTACGGATTGCCCAGTTGAATCCGGATTATAGTGACTGGATTGGGTCGGTGACGACGATTCCGGCACAGGTGATGGGATTGGAGGATCTGGGCTGTTTGAAACCGGGGGCGGGGGCGGATTTGATTATTTTTCGGGCGCGGTATTGGGATGAGTTGTTATCTCGTTCTCAGCGCGATCGCATTGTTCTCCGTCAAGGTCGGCCTATTGACACGACACTCCCGGATTATGAGGAGTTAGATGATTTGATAGTTAATCGTTAGGGCTTGCTGTACGCGAAGCGTGCCGTTAGGCATATAACTCCACTCGTGGGGCTAGGGAATTGATAATTGATAATTGTTAATTGTCAATTGATAATTTCTCCCCTGCTCCCCCAAGAGGTGCAGTTTACTGGGGAAATCAGACGAGATAGCCATAGATTACCCCGGCCAAGGTAGCCATCAGGACGACTAAAGCCGCAAAGACGAGGGTTTTTTTCGTTCCCAAGATGCTGCGAATCACTAACAAATTGGGCAGGGAAACGGCGGGTCCGGCTAGGAGAAGGGCGAGGGCGGGGCCTTGACCCATGCCGTTGCCGATTAAGCCTTGTAAGATGGGAACTTCGGTGAGGGTGGCAAAATACATCAGTGCGCCAGCGAGGGCAGCAAAGAAGTTGGCGAGGAGGGAGTTTCCGCCTACGGCTAAGATAATCCAGTTTGAGGGAATGAGGGCTTCTTGTTCCGGGCGACCGAGTAAAGCCCCAGCTAAGAGGACTCCGAGCAAGAGTAAGGGCAGGATTTGCTGGGCATAGTCCCATGTGGCCTCAAACCAGTCTGAGGCTTCCCCTTGGCTGCTACTGGTGAGCCATGAAAGACCGATGACGGCGGCGGAAAAGGGAATGAGGGGGTGTTGGGGAAATTGCCAGCAGAGGATGGCGGTTAGACCTGTAATTAGGATAACTTTGCCGGGGTTGAGGTGGTGCCAGAGGATGAGAATGGCGGCTAGGGCGAGTCCAAATCCTCCGGTTATCCACCATTTCAGGGTATAAAGACTATACCAGATCCCCATTTCGCTGTCGGGTTTCGCCCAGTTGGCAAAGATCAGGATGCCGACTAATACGCCGAGAAATAGGGCATTTTGCCAGAGGGGGCGGGTTTCTTCGTCCTCTGGGAGGGGGACGGGGGCTTTAATGGGGGTGGGTTGGTCGTGGCGAAAGATGAATTCCATCGCTAAACCAATGATGATGCTAAAGAGGATGGCTCCGATGGCGCGAGCGATGCCGAGTTGTAGCCCTAAAATCCGGGCGGTGAGGATGATGGCGAGGACGTTGATGGCGGGGCCGGAGTAGAGAAAGGCGATCGCAGGCCCTAAACCCGCCCCCATGCGATAGATACCTGCAAATAAGGGGAGGACGGTACAGGAACAGACGGCTAAAATGGTGCCAGAAACGGAGGCCACGCCATAGGCTAATCCTTTATGGGCTTTGGGACCCAGGTAACGCATTACGGAGTCCTGACTGATGAAAACGGCGATCGCACCTGCAATGAAGAAGGCCGGGATCAGACAGAGTAGGATATGTTCTTGGGCGTACCAACGGACTAAATAAAGGGCTTCCCAGAAGGCATTGTGCAACCGTTGGGACTGTTGCAGGGCTTCGATGGGGAGGTAAAAACAGACTAAAAAGGCGATCGCAATGAGGCCGAGGGATTTCCCATGTTCTCGCCAAAACGGGGATAGTTGCATAATCGGGAATAAGGGATTAGGGAACAATAATCAATTCCCCAATGGATTAATGGGGAGGGTTAACGGTTAGGAATGCTGTGCCTCTAAGAGGGTTTGCACTTGTTCTGGGGTGGCTACTTTGCCCTGACTCACCACCTGACCATCCACGACGAGGGCGGGGGTTTTCATGACACCCCGTTCCGCAATTTGTAGGGGATCGGTAATATGGAGAACTTCGGCATCCCAGTTTAATGATGCGATCGCCTCTTTCACATTGGCTTCCAATTGCTGACACTTTTTGCAGCCCGTGCCAAGAATTTCAAGGGTTCGTTTTGCCATGATGCTCCTTTTAGGGGTATTTGACTTGATTCTAGACTCTATACCTAGGTATAAGGTCAAGCCCCCAAGGACAATATTTAGGGCTTGCTGAATAACTTGGGGAGAGGGGGAGCAGGGGAGAGAGGGAGCAGGGGGGCAGGGGAGCAGGGGAGCAGGGGAGAGGGAATTCCGGTTCAACTGATTACTCCTCACGGTGTGAACCGCCCCGTCCCTCGTAAAGCATCCAAAAAGGCAAAAACCGCCGGAGATTGTAACCCATTCGCTAAAACAGCCGCGCCAATAATGCGTTTTAAGGGAGACGGTAAAGAACGAACTTGTATCCCTTTAGGAATCGGTTTAGCCGCTAAACGGGGGAGAATTGCCGCGCCCAAACCTTGAGCCACCATACTCACAATGGTAGAATCTTCCTTAATCTCATAGGCCACTTTAAACTGATAGCCAGAATTCGCCCAATGGCCTCGCACGGCTGATGTACATTCGGCGTAATTAAACAGAATAAACGAATATTGGGATAACTCCTCCCAAGTTAATTGTTCAGGAATATCTTGCTCCGATTTAGGCAACAAAACCACATATTCATCCCGAGCAATTTCCCAAGTTTCAAACTCTTCTGAACGAGGTAAAGGCAGTAAACCAATGTCAGCCTCCCCTTGGCGCAATGCTTGTTCTACCCCCAAAGGATCTCGCTCCTTAATAATCACCTCAATATTAGGAAAAGCTTGGCGAAATTGTGCCACCACCTTGGGTAATAAATGGGTAGCTGCACTGCGAAAAGAAGCCACCCGGACAATCCCCTGTTGTAATCCCTTTTCCAGACTCACCTCATACTGAATATTGTCACGAATCTCTAACATTTGCTGGGCGTGAGCAATCACCCGCTCCCCGATGCGGGTCGGTTTTGCCCCAAAACGACCGCGAGAGAGCAGAGAAACGCCTAACTCTTCTTCGAGAGAGGCGATCGCACGACTCACGGCCGACTGGGAAATATCCAACTTTAAGGCAGCCAGAGAAAAGTTTTCCTGTTCTGCCACCACCAACAACACCCTCAGATGGAAAAGGTTCATCAATTCGTGTATTGATTCGTTTTTCGCATAAGTGTAATACAAAATTAGTTTTGATCCATTTAGGGAATAACCGTTAGGCTACTTAGCTAATAAACCCAAGTCAGACGATGTTGCTAGGGAGTCGGAGCAACTATCCCCCCCAATTCAGCATCCTTCTAGTTAAGTCTGTCGCAATTTATCACTGGATCTATGTTTGAGTTTCTGCCTTACCAAAAATTCCGCGATACCCCCCAAGTCCGTTTTTTTGATATCACCATCCCGGATTCTAACGCCCGTGATCTAGTCTTCCATGACGGAGCCGCCATCAGTCCCAACAACAGCGAAACCGGAGACTGGCAATTTTACCTCCATCCCCATCAAGAGGATAATCTGTTAGCCTTAACCGGGGGTAGAACCTTTTATCTGGTGAACTTCGCCTGGGAACAACCCTTTCATATAGTGCGCTTAGTCGCCAATGGGGATATTCTGCGTATTCCCCCCGGCACCTTCCACCGTTCCGTTTCTGACCCCGGGGGGTCCCTCGTCCTAAACCAAGGAGTCCGCACAGTCGAGGCTACCGTAGAAAGTGAATTTCGGGTCTATAACAGTGGGGAAATTCCCCGCTTAGGGCGTTTATTAGCCCAAGTCCTGCCCCAAATGCAACCCCAGCCGCAGGAAATTTTCTACCGGGCCGCTTAATCCCTTCCAAAGTTATTGTTTTGATCCTAGCGAACGATCAGCACCCGGTCGTTTCCCACTCGACTTTACACTGAACATTCTGCCTCCCCTCGGGGGAGGTTTTTTCCGTCCGAGTCTGGGTTGAGGGCAAAAAAGGGAAATTCTAGAGAAATCGCCACAAGGCACCTAGAATAAGAACAAACCTGACTTAACATCAGACTGATTGTTTTAGGCAGGCTGATGTCCGACAACTGCTAATTTATTGGGCAAATGGTAGACTACACTGCGATCGCAATTGGCATTAATCGTTATCAATTTATCCAACCTCTCAGTTACGCCCAAGCCGATGCTCAGGCACTGCATCAAATCCTACTGGAAGAAATTGGACTCCCTCAAACCCAATCCCTCATCCTCACCGATGCCTCCCCTTGGGTCGGCGAACAATCCACCACACCCACCAAAGAGGTCATTCAGCACTGGATGGAACAGGGATTAGGTCAACCCCCCACCTCCGTCTTATTGTTCTTCTTCAGTGGCTACGGGGTCAATTGGGAAGGTGTAGATTACCTCATGCCAATGGATGGCAACCCGGCCGACATTCAAAACACCGGGATTGCGGCTCAAAATCTCTTTGAAAGCTTACAACGCAAGGGCTTCCGTCACATTGTCGCCCTGCTCGATATTAACCGCTCTCCTGGGGTGATTGCCGGGAAACCTGTAGGCAGTCAACTCGCCCAAATCGCCCCAGAAATGGGCGTTTCCCTGTTACTCTCCTGTCAGGTCGATGAATCCTCCCATGAAGCCGTAGCCCTCGGTCATGGTATTTTTACCGCAGCCCTGTTAGAAGCCCTGCGCTACTATGGTCCAGAGATCACCCTCCATGATCTCAGTAGCTATCTTTATGAACGCTTACCAGAAGTCAGCGAACACCACTGGCGACCCATTCAGCACCCCTTGATTATTATTCCCTCCTTAGACGTGGCACAGCAGCCCCTACTGCCCAGTGTCGCCGCCGTAGGTGCAGCTTCCGCCGTCGCCCAAGGGGGAGCAATGGCCACCGAATCAGCCCCCCTCAGCCCAGAACCCCCCCCAGCAGCACCGGAACCCCCAGCGCCCAGCGCCCAAGAACCGGAGGAAGCCCTAGGAGCAGCAGGTGTCGCCTCCAGTGCCACCAAAAAAACCCCCCAATGGCAAAAGTGGATTTTCTGGGCAGGCAGTGCGGCCATTCTCTTGGCGATTTTAGCCATCTTCTGGACTGGTCGGGAGACTGTGTTACAGAATGGCGATGGCGAGGAGACGACGGGAGAAGTAGCCGAAGGCTCCCCGGAAACCCCGGCTGAACCTAGCCCGGAACCCTCCCCCGAGGCTCAAATTCCCGCCCCTGAACCTGAACCAAGTCCTGAACCAAGTCCTGAACCAAGTCCTGAACCAAGTCCTGAACCTACTCCCGTCGCCCCCCAAAGTCCAGCCCCGGAACCCGAGGTCAGCCCCGCCCCCCAAACCTTACAAGAAAGTCAGGCGATCTTAGCCCGGGCAAGGACTTATATTCAGACCAATCAAGCATCAGGTTTTAGTCGGGCGATCGCAGAAGCCCAAAAAATTCCCCCCGGCGCGCCCCTCTATGAGGAAGCCCAAGGAGATATAGCCCGATGGAGTGGGGTGATTCTTGACCTAGCCCGAGGACGCGCCAATCAGGGTCAATTTGATTCAGCCATTGCCGCAGCCCGTCTCGTTCCCACAGAACCCAGCACCACCTACCAAACGGCCCAACAAAATATTCAACAGTGGACCCAGCAGAAGGAACAACAGGTCAAAAACCAAGAAATTATCAGTTCTGCCCGACGGATGATCCGCTATACCCAAGCCTCCTCCTACAGTCGCGCCATTAGTACCCTACGCGCTGTTCCCCAAGGCGAACCGGGTTATCCCCTCGCTCAGGAATTAATTGAGCGTTGGAGTCGGCAAATTTATCTGATTGCTAACTCTCGCGCTGCCCGAGGCAATTTCTCCCAAGCGGTGGAAACTGCTCGCCTCGTCCCCACCGGAACCAGTTCCCATGAACCCGCTCAAAAAGCAATTGAACGCTGGCAACGGGGACAGCGTTAGGGAGGGAAAGGCGTGGAAACTATGTTACAAGTGGGGGAAGTGGCGCGTCAGTTGAATCTGAACACCCAAACTTTGTATTTTTACGAGCGGGTTGGTTCACAGACGCTCCATGGAGAATTGAGTAAATTGGTGCAGCGTTGCCAAAACAATTTAGATGTAGTGGATCAAGAGTGCGTAGTCTTAGACCAGCATCAGTCATCCGTTTGTAGATTAACGTCAGTTGGGGATAATTCTTAATTCTCCGACTCTCGACTCCCCCTCTCCCCTGCTCCCCTGCC
>NZ_JAIHOM010000136.1 GCF_026130165.1 Spirulina subsalsa FACHB-351
CCCCTGCTCCCCTGCCCCCCTGCTCCCCTGCTCCCCTGCTCCCTAGCCCAGTTATTCAGCAAACCCTAATTGACCTTAAACTGCCGCACCACCTCCTGTAACTGTTCGGCCGTGGCTAAAGAATCTTGGAACGTATTCGACAACTGCACCGAAGCAATCGAGGTACTATTAGACACCTCCGCCACTTCTCGCATGGTTTGAGTGACCGATTTAGACTGTTCTAACTGGGCTGTTGTGGCTTGGGTAATGCCAGCCACTAACTCGCTAATCTGTGCCGTGGCCGCTGCGATCGCATTTAAATTTCCCTTTGTCTCCTCCACCAACGTAGTCCCCACACTCACCTGAGAAATGGCCGCCTCTGTCACCTTAATCACCTCACTGGTTTGTTGACGAATTTCCGCCACCAAGTTGGAAATTTCCAACGTCGCACTGGCCGACTGACGCGCCAAAGAACGCACCTCATCGGCCACCACCGCAAACCCTTTGCCATACTCTCCAGCCCGCGTCGCCTCAATGGCCGCATTGAGGGATAACAATTGAGTCTGGGTGGCAAAATCACTAATCAAATTGACCACCCGATCAATTTTCTGGGACGACTCACTCAACTCCCGAATCTTCTGGGAGGCTTGGGCTACCGTGTCCCGAATAGCCAGAATCCCCTCCACCGTGCGATTCATCGCCGCATCCCCGGAGTGAACCGTTTGGTTAGCATTCTGCACCGCCTGCTCAATAGCCGCCGCGTTTTGAGTCACATTTTGGGTAGAATTAACCATTTTCTGCACTTCTGCCAAGGCCTCATTTAACTCCTGAGCTTGTTCTTGGGCTTGGGCCGCTAAGTTCCGAATTTGGGCATCACTCCCAGCCGAGGTTTCCGCCACCCGGGCCGTGGCCGTTTGCACCTGCATGACAATAGCGCGCAAACTTTGCAGGGTGTTGTTATACACATCGGCAATGGTGCCTAACTCATCCTCCGAGAGGGGCGCTCGCACCGTTAAATCCCCTTCCAACGCTGGACGCACAGCCGACAGCAGTTCAATGGCGCGCCGTTGCAGCAGTTGGCGCTCGGCTTTTTCCCGTTGGGCGGCTTGGGCTAACTGTTCCGCTTGTTCCTGTAAGGTTTGTAAATCCTACGCCCGTTGCAGGGCAATCCCTAACTGAAGTCCTAACTGCACCATTAACTTAATTTCTGCGTCGTCCCACTGGCGCGGCCCGGAACATTGATAATTGGCCATTAAGCCCCAGAGTTTGTCCCCCAAAAAGATGGGAACGGTAATATAGGCGCGGGCTTGGAAACTCTCCAATAACTCCACATAACAGGGGGGAAATCCCGATTCATAAATATCATTCGTGGCGCGGAACTGTTCCCCTTTACGGTAGGTTCCCCCTTGAGTTTGTTGTAAGTAGGTGTCTTGGGACGCTAACTGAGACACCCGCATCTGTTTAATCGTGCAGCCTTCTGTGTCAATGTTGGCCTTGGTTTGGTCCAAGATGCTCCCATCTTCAAACTGCGCCCCCAATAAAGGCAACCACTCGGCTCCCACCGACTCGGCGACAAATTCCCCACTCCAATCTGGGTTAAACCGATAAACCCCCACCCGGTCTGATTTAAACACCTTGCGGGCTTCGGTGGTGGCAATGCGGAAAATGGTTTTAATCTCGGTGGATTGTTTAATTTTGTCAGAAAGGAGTGCGATCGCCCGTTCCCGTTCCACCGCTTCCTCTAACTTCTGGGCTTGTAACCGCAATTGCTCCAAATCTTCCCCCCGTTGCAGAGCAATCCCCAACTGCCCCCCCAAGTTCACCACCAGATTAATCTCTTCCGAAGTCCACTGACGGGGCCCCGAACATTGATAACTGGCCATCAAGCCCCATAATTTCTTACCCAAAAAGATCGGCACCGTTACATAGGCCCGGGCTTGAAAGCGTTCCAACAGTTCCACATAACAGCGAGGAAAGCCCGCCCCATACACATCATGACAAACCCGGTATTTATCCCCAGAAACGTAGGTTCCCCCCTTCGTCCGTTCTAAATAGGTGTCCTTGGTGACAACCTCCTTAGTCGTCATTTGTTTAATCGTGCAGCCTTCGGTGTCAATATTGACCTTGGTGGCTTCTAATAAGCTCTCATTCTCATACTGCTCCCGTAACAAGGACTTCCAATTCCCCGTCACCGACTCGGCCACAAATTCCCCACTCCAGTCCTCATTAAAGCGGTAAATCCCCACCCGGTCAGCTTTAAGCAGTTCTCGCACCTCTTGGGTCGCAATGCGGAAAATGGTGTCGGTATTCAGGGACTGTTTAATCTTGTCACTGACTACAGCAATGGTTCGTTCCCGTTTCACCGCCTCTTCCAGTCGTTGCGCTTGGGCCTTCACTTGGGCTAAATCTTGGGCCCGTTGTAGGGCAATTCCCAACTGGCCCCCTAAATTCACCACCAGATTAATTTCCTCATCCTGCCACACTCGCGACCCGGAACATTGATAATTGGCCAATAAACCCCAGAGTTTATCCCCCAAAAAGATGGGAACGGTAATATAGGCCTTGGCTTGGAAACTTTCTAGTAGCTCAATATAACAATCGGGAAACCCAGATTTATAGATATCATTACTCACCCGGAACTTTTCCCCTTGGCGGTAAGTGCCTCCCTTGGTGCGTTGGAGATAGGTGTCTTGGGCGGCTAATTCCTTAACGCGCATCTGTTTAATCGTGCAGCCGTCGGTGTCGATATTGCCCTTCGTTCCGGCTAAAATGCGCTCATCGGTGTCTTGGGCGCTCATCAAGGATAACCAGCCCCCGGCTACAGACTCGGCTAAGAATTGCCCACTCCAATCGGGATTAAAGCGATAAATCACCACCCGATCGGACTTTAACAACTTGCGAATCTCTTCAGTGGCTACTTTAAAGATCGTCTGGGTATCAAGGGATTGTTTAATTTTATCGCTGACTAAGGCGATCGCCCGCTCCCGTTCCACCGCCCGCTTTAATTGTTCGGCCTGTAAGCGTTGTTGGCGCAGAGACGCGGCTTGTTGGAGGGCGACTCCCAATTGATCGGCAATTTGCCCCACCAGCGCGATTTCTTCCTCCTCCCACTTGCGTGGTCCAGAACATTGATAGGTCGCCAATAATCCCCAGAGTTTATCCCCTTGATACACCCCCACCGTCAGATAGGCCCGGGCTTGAAAGCGTTCCAGCAGTTCAATATAACAGGGGGGGAAGTCTTTGGCGTAGACATCATTGGTCACCCGGAATTTTTGCCCTCGGGTATAAGTTCCCCCTTTCGTCCGTTCTAAATAGGTGTCGGCAATATCCCCCGTCGAGCGGTTTTTGATGTGGCGATTTTTGGGGTCTTTACTGCCGATCATTAACTGAAGGTTACAATCCTCGCTATTCTCTTGCAGTAAGGCATCTTGGGGCGGGTTTTGCATCAGAGAAGCCCAGCCCCCAGTTACAGACTCGGCCACAAAGCGCCCACTCCAATCGTTATTAAAGCGATAAATCCCCACCCGATCGGCTTTGAGCAGTTGGCGCACTTCTTGGGTGGTGGTTTGGAAAATGGTTTTAATATCGAGGGAACGACGAATGCGGTCAATCACTTTGGCGACGGTTTGTTCCCGTCGCGCTTGTTGTTGTAAGCGATCGCCAAATTCATAGGCCACCAAATGCAAGGCCAGCGCCGTGGCGATTTGCTCAATTAAATTAATCTCCTGTTGATTCCAGCGCCGGGCTTCATTGCACTGCTGCACCGTCAACAAGCCCCAAATTTGCCCCGAGAGCAAAATAGGACAACTCACACTAGACCGGACTTGAAATTTCTCCAGCAGTTGTAATTGATAGGGCGTGACTTGGGTGGTTGCCACATAATCAATGGTGCTACAGTCCAAACGTTGATAATCCCCCTGATGTTCCGCCCCAAAAAACGCCACAGGCAAGCTTTCCCCCCGCGCCGGAGTCCAGCCCCGATCTACACTTTCGGCTAACACTTCCCCCTGACTATCACTGGTGAAGCGATAAACCAGCGTCCGTGAGGCTTGGGTCAGTTCTTGCAGGTGTTGCGTCGTCAGATTAAGCAGGGTTTCTGAGTTAGTGGCCTGGCTCATTTGATCCCGAATCCGAGCTAAGGAGGAGCGCACCTGTTGAAAATGCTGTTCTAGAGTATTGCGCAGGGATCCCGCCGCATCGGGAAAGGTTAATTTCGGGTTGTTGTTATGGGTTTCTTCTGGCCGCCCATTGTCAGGAGTCTTGCCTTCAAATAACAAGGGGGGAGTAGGGGGAGTTGGCACAGTAGGGGAGGGGTTAGAGGGAGAAGTTTGAGTCATAGTGAGCAATGGATAGTGATTAATCTAAAGGGTATTGGTCATCCGGCCACTTCGGATTCAGCTTAAGGGGGAACGTCTTATCTTATAGTTTCCACGAAACGCTGTACGGTTTTTAAAATTCGTTCTGCATCAATGGGTTTAGACATAAAATCATTAGCCCCTACCATTTTCGCACGGACACGATCGACGATTCCATCCCGTCCGGTTAGGATAATAACCGGGGTGTTTTCCAGTTGAGCCACTCGGCGAATTTGGGCGCAGAGTTCATAGCCATTAGCAATGGGCATGACTAAATCCAGAAAAATCAGTTGGGGCTTATATTGAATCAGTAAGGGCAGGGCATTGAGGGAATCGGCAATGGGTAAAAAACCATACCCTGCCTCGGTAAAAATCTCCTCCATCACCTGACGAGTTTGGGGACTATCATCCACACAGGCAATCAGGGCTTTATGAACCGATTTAGGGGGTGGGGTGGGAGTCGGGCGACGACGTTCTTGGGGCAGGGTGACAGTATTGGAGGGCGGGGTGAGAAAACTGGGGGTGGGCAAGTCGGGTAAACTATGAAGACCGATAATTCTTTGTTGGATATAGGGAACTAAAGAGCGCGTCACATCAATGGTGTCTTGTTTCATCATCCAAGCTAAATCCCGGAGGGTACGCTTTCCTGTGATTAAGGTGACTAAGTTTTTATACACCATCGGGGAGGTTTCTTCTTCTAACTCCGCCAGACTATTAATCACGGGGGCAACATTGGGGGAAATACTCTTAAGGCCGGCCGCTTCCCACTGCTGCCACTGCCGTTGTACCTTGTCCACAATGCCCTCTAACTCTAGTACGGAGTTCTGTAACACTCCTAGATGGGAAGGACGTACCCCCGGGGCTTCTTGAATGGAAATGGCGGGAATGGCTGAGGTAGCCCGGGGGATTAAGCTGGCATTTTGTAAAATATCAAAGACCACTTCACCCACAATGCCCTGAATGGTACTTAAAACCGGATCGGTTTGGGATAGTTGACGACGGACTAATAAAACCAAAATGTTATAGTCCCAACATTCGGTTAAGTCATTTTGTCGCAGGGACATCTGACCGGGGTTAATTTGGGGACAATGTTTTAATAAATGCCGTCGCCACCGTCTTACAGGATGCTTGCCGCCCATTGCCCACACCAAGCGCCCAATACTCAGATATAACACCCATTGCTTTTGGGCGGTCAGGTTAATAGTCACTTTGCCTGTGAACTTGTCCTGAGCATAGCGACCCAGTTCAGATAAAATCAAATCTATGGGGTGTTCGGCGGAAGCAACCATAACGGGATCATAATTGTTTAAGGCTTTTTGGAATTGTAGCGTTTTCTTTTTCTTAATTGATCAGAAATTTGCTGTGGTGCCAGTTTTGGCAACAAGCAATTGAGTATTGATATATAGCGTTTCCCAATCATTGATCGACTCTCAGAGAAGTTTCTCATAATACTTCAAGCTCCTTGTAACCCTTGTATACTGTTCCCTGTTCCCTTTGCTTTCCCTTGTGGATTACAAAACTCAAATGGAAACGCTATAGCTAGTCCTAATGAGACATGAACTTTGGGCTATTGTCCTAGTTAAATTGCAGACGAGCCTTTTTAGCACGACTCAGATAGGTTGGCTAGAATTTATCATGAATAATGGGTTGCTAAGGACTGTTGATGGACTACTGTTTATGACTCAACCATATTGGCTGTTTTGGTATGTTTCCGCAGCACCCCTAAGACTTTTTCTGAATCAATTGGTTTGGCTAAAAAGTCGGTTGCACCGACAATTTTCGCCCGCACTCGATCGACAATTCCATCATTGCCTGTCAAAATGATCACTGGGGTTTCTTTTAATAAAGATACCCGGCGAATTTGGGTACAAATTTCATAACCACTGGCAATAGGCATCATTAAGTCTAAAAAAATGAGCGCAGGTTTACTCTTTAAAATGATGGGTAAAGCTTCTACCGCTTGTTGAACCGTAATACATTTATAGCCTGCACTGGTGAGCAATTCCTCCATCATTTGACAGACTTGGGGACTATCATCAACACATACCACTAAATCCTGTTCTGGGGAAAGGGGTTTTTCTGCGGCTGGACGGGCTGCATTGGCAATGTTTAAATTGGGTTGGGGAAGATCGGCAATTTCCACTAACCCAATATAATGGGCGCGGAGATAGGGCAACAGAGAGCGGGTTAAACTTAACAGGTCTTTTTTCGTTAAAACGGCTAAATCCTGTAGGGTGCGTTTCCCGTTCACTAATTCCACTAAGTGTTTATAAACTTGGGCGGAGGTTTTTTCTTGTAATTTCTCCTGCTGGGTCAAGACGGGGGCTAAATTGGGGGAACAAAGGGCTAGACCGGACTTTGCCCAATGTTCCCAGACTTTTTGGGTCATGTCGAGGGCAGGCTGAATTTCTAAAGTCCAGTTGCGGGGTAAAATCCCGGTGTCTGTGTTGGATGGGCGCACGCCTAAAGCGGGAACAATCTTAATGATTTCCTCGGATTCATTGCTGTTGCTGGGGTTGGATTCTCCTCCTTTATCTGGGGAACGGGCGGCCACTTGGCTTAAGGTGGCCAGTTGGGTGGCCTGGAGAATCTCAAATAAAACTTCGGTGACTGTGCCGCGAATGACGGCAATCACTTGCTCCCCATTGGCAATCCGACGCTGGGCGAGTAGGGTTAAGACTTGATAATCCCAACATTCAAAGCGGTCATTTTGGCGCAGGCGGACTTTGCTGGCACTGCTGAGTAGGTCATTGCGAATCATTTGCCTACGCCAGCGCCGGGTGGGATGGATTCCTCCTGTTGCCCAAGAAAAACGCCCTAGGGTCAAATATAAGCTCCACTGCTGTCCGGGGCTGACTTCAACATCTAAACGCCCGGTAAACTGCTGCTTGTGGTAAATCCCTAAGATAGATTCTAAATTGTTCGGTGTTGGCTGTTCCCCGTGCATTGGTGTATTGGGAGGGTTTCGATGCTTCTGTGGTTGATGCTCCTCTGTGAGTTGCTCAACATCAGATCTGGTTTTGTTTAAAACAATACTATTCGGAAATCGGCTTTTCACGGATTGGATTCAATCCCTAATGTTTTTTTAAGTTTTTCTTTTATTTATGATCATAGAATAAAATCCCTAGAAGGTTGAGAGGATGGGTGAATGATTTGGGTAAAGAATTGTTGAAGGTTAGGTAAAAAATACTTCAATCTTGCTCGTTTTGATAAAGAATTGTTGAAGTTGGCCAAAAAAGACAATAGTTTTCAGACAAAGTGACTCTGTTATGGTATTTAAATCTTGGATCCGCCCGGTGATTGGTGCGATCGCCTTTTTGGGCATGACCCTCACCGGATACTTGACTTGGGCGAAGTTCACCGGACAGGCGGTTAGCTGTTTGGTCGGTTCTCCAGAGGCCGCCAGTTCCTGTCAAACGGCTTTAGACAGTTCCTATGGGACTTTATTGGGCGTTCCCTTGACAATGATCGGGTTGTGTGCATATGCCCTGATGGGCGGTTTGGCTCTGAGTCCTTATATTATTGACCCGGTGGAAAACAAAAGCCTGAGAGCAGGGTTTGAGCAGGTGACAGGGCAAGGATTGCTGGTGGGTGCGATCGCCATGACCAGTTTTAGCGCCTACTTAGTGTCTATTTTAGTCTTTGAACTGAAAACGTTTTGCCTGTACTGTACCATTTCCGCTCTTTGTTCTCTCAGTTTCTTGGTGTTGACCCTGGGGGGGAGGAGTTGGCAAAACTTGGGGAGAATTGTCCTCAATGGTCTGTTGGCGGCTGTGATTATTTGGATGGGGGCGGGTTTCCTCTACGCCCAAACGCCCCCCCCTATCACCGATGGTCGCACCCCTATCCCCAAATTAACCACCTTACCGGAACCGGGGATTGGTTGGTCGGTAACGACTTCATCAGGAGCGGCGGAAATTGCCCTGGCGGAACATTTGACGGCCCAAGGGGTAAAAATGTATGGAGCCTATTGGTGTCCTCACTGTGCGGAACAAAAATTGCTGTTTGGCAAGGAAGCATTTGCCAAAATTGATTATGTCGAGTGTGCTAGTCAGGGGAAAAATGGCAACCCCGAACTCTGCCGGGAGGTGGGGATTGAATCGTTCCCGACTTGGCAAATTGGCGATCGCTTAATCTCAGGGATTCGCTTCCCGGAGCAATTGGCGCAAGAGTCGGGCTATCAAGGCTTAATGGAGTTTCAATACACGATTCCGGGGCTATATGGTCGCTTTTAATCAAAAGGAAGTTTAGGGGGAGCAGGGGAGTGGGGAATTGATAATTGATAATTGATAATTGACAATTGATAATTGTTTCCGATTCCCGACACCCGACTCCACTTCGACGGGGCGGTTATTGAGGGAAGTCGAGATGCAGTGACCACCGACTCCCGAAGACAAAAGGCTAAACAGATCACCCTTGAACCTGAACTGAGCGCACGAATCGCTGAAGTTGGCGACTTTCTAACTCTAGAACTCGTCGGGCAAAGTCAGGATCGTGATCGAGTAAATCATCAAAGGCATCCACAGGAATGGCGAGGATGCGGGTGGTTTCACTGTCCGCCACGATGGTATTTTCCGAGTGGCTATGGGTTAATACCTCTAGCTCGTCTAGGGTTTGTCCGGGGTGTAACTGCTCCACTTCCATCTCCCCTCCGGTTTGATAGTGAATATTGGCATCCCCTTCAATTAATAACAGGAGTTCCCGGCAAGTATCTCCCGCTTCTGTGATGACATCCCCTCGGTTATAGACTTTCACCGTTGCCCTGTTTGCTAGAGCAATTAACGTTTCGCTCCGCATCCGGTGGAAGAAATCGCTGTTAAATAAATAAACCGATTTTTCTAAGCTGGGAAAATCGCTGAGAGTCGGGTGAGTGGGGGAGGAGGGAGACCAAGATAGGAGACGCTCTACCATTTCCTGGAGCAGGTGAGAATTGAACTCATGGTCATGCTGGCGGGCGATCGCCTGACTCCGTTCAGCCTCCCCTTGAGTAATCAAGTAAAGGGCGGCGGCCTGAACCATTGGATTGGGATCTTGAAGCAGGGCTTCTAAATGACCCAGAATGATTTCAGGGGAGAGGTCAAGGGAACAAAACGCCGTAGTGGCTCCAGGCTGGGTTAGATATTGCAGGATTTCGGGAGGTAGGCGATCGCGCCAGTTTTCCCGATCTAAAAGCTCTCCTAAAATCCCGGGGGAGGCCTGTTGTAAACCTTCCGCTAGGGTGAGGGCAGCGGGATCAGAGGGGAGTTGTTCGAGGGTTTCGAGGAGCGATCGCACAATCAGTTCTTGTTTGTGACTGATATTTTCCCGCAGCAACGTTAACACCTCTTGATGTTCCCGCAACAAGGGTTGATGGATAGCGCGGTAACGGTCAATTAAGGCAGAGAGTTGAGTCAGCAGAAACTCCGCCTTTTTCACCAAACTGGCATCCTGAGAAAATCCACTCAAAATCCACTCTTCCTCCTGGGGGGTGATGGAATATTGACGGCGCAGGGAGCGCACATCCTCAGAATCCTCTAAGGATAATGATTCTAATGCCGTGGCATTGGGCTGTTGCTGTTGGAGCCGCAGCAACCGTTCTAAAGATTTCCGGTAGCCCGTCAAGCGAATCTGATTCTCTAAACTACGTTGACGATCAGGATTGAGTAACTCTGGATTCTCAATACCCAATTCCTCCAAGACAATCCGATGCTCCTCATCCGTAATGCCCAACTCTTGGCGCATTTGTTGCAAAATTTCCAGACTGCTGGAATAGTTCACATAACCTTCTTCCAAAGCGTCTCGCACCACCCCCTTATAGGCCTGATGTCGTTTCTCACGGGTAAAACCGGGCAGCACTTTCGCCAACACATACACCTCATGGGTATTGAGATCACTCAGCGCTCGTCCTTCCAAAAACGATCCCACATTCAACTGCAATTTTTCCAACTGTTTGCGGAAGCGATTAGCCAGATTTTCACGGGAATAAAGCTCAGGACTCCGCCGCCAAGTGGTATAAAGCCAGAGCGTACTGAGTGTGACTAAAGCAAGGTCATAGAGGTATTGCACCGCAACCGGGAGAAGCTGCACTAAGGGACGACCACTGAAGATAAAGAAAAAGTTGAAAATGCCAAAAGTACAGAGGGTAAAAATTCGATGGCGCAGGATTTCAATCGTTAGGGAGTGATGTCGCCGACTGTAGGATTTAGCGCGTTTTTCAATCCACCGTCCCCCCCAATAGCCAAGAGCGGTACAAGTCCCCAACACGAGCGGCACGGCCACTAATTTGGGAATATTAATCACCTGCCCAAATAAGTAGAGTCCGGGGCTTAAGAGGGAAGCCAGTTGATCCGTTTGTCCCAGCCATGCCCCAGAAAAATAATAGTTCCAGTTGCCTGCATAGAGATAGTAATAGCTAAAATAGCCAATCACTAACCCCACATAGCCATAGCGTAGAAATTGGGTTTCGGGTTTATCTAAGCTGTTCCAATAAGTGCGTTCCGCGTCAATGTCAATGCAGGGATTTTGACAAGCAACACAAGCGCTTTGTTCTTTCCCATCGGGTAGCACCGTGCGACACATAGATTGAGTAATCAATTGTTCACTGGTATGGGCTTTACTGCCCAACAGACCCCCCGGTTCACTGTAGATACTTTGCACCGGAGCCATCGGACAAAAGTATTGACACCAAGACTTACCACCGTACCAATAGCCCACGAAAATAGCCACGGCAATGGTGAATAAAACCCAGCCCGCTAGCACGATGCGATCCGCATTAAAAAACAAAATGCGCCCACATAACCCCACAAAAAGCCAGCCAAATTGGAGATAGGCATAGTTTCGACCTAACCAAGAATCGCCTTGAACCTTGGCCAATTCATAGCGGACTTTGCCCGTCTTTTTGTTTTCTCGCTTAAATTGACGCTGCCATCCCAAAGCGCGGGGGATTTGAGACAAGAAAGAGAGGGGACAAATCCGCCGCCATAGCTCATGACCAAAGACTAATAAAATAAAGATGGCACTCGGCACAATTGCCCCCCAGAAGAGGGTTGTTCCTAAAGGATAGGGTTGCTGGGCTAAACATTCTCCCTGCACTTCCACACAGGTATCCGCCAGTCGCAAGGGACTCCAAGGATGATCCGGTTCCGTGAGGGCTGAAGTCCAGGGATCGTAAAATAGGGACGCAATCACCAGGAGCCAGGCGATGGTCAATCCCCAGCGAATCCAGTGCATTCGGGTTTCTGAGAGGTTTGCAAACATGGATGATTTCTTAAATAATTTTCGCTTCATTTAATCATTTTGACGCTTCAGCAGACCCTAAGTAGGGAATAAGTTACCCAGAAAGGGTTTTTTCTGCCAACAGGTAGGTTGAGAATTGACCATTGACCGAAAATAATGGGATTCAAGCCCCGTCCTTCTAGGACGGCTTTTCTTGATTTCTAATATATTGTTTAAGGACTTCTAGCTGCGCTCCACCCACAGAAATAGCAAAATAGCTGGGACTCCATTTTTCAATTACCCCCAGGCTTTCTGCTGTAAATACAGACCTCCTGTATTTCGTCACACAGACCAAATGAATTTTCAAATCTGTAAC
>NZ_JAIHOM010000137.1 GCF_026130165.1 Spirulina subsalsa FACHB-351
TTCAATCCCCCATCTCTCGCCAATCCCCCGACGGAATAAACGCCGCCCAATAATAGGGATGCCCATACCTGTCACCCCGTAACATCCCCAACTGCACCTGACGCAGCGCCTCCCCTCGTCCCTCACCTCTCAAAACCCGCTCATAATACTCCACCATAAAATCCTTCGTCCCCTCATCCGAAACCTTCCACAAACTCATCACCTGACTCTCGGACCCCGCCATCACCAGCGCCCGACGTAACCCATAAACCCCCTCCCCATTATTCACCTCACCTATCCCCGTCTCACAGGCCGACAGCACCACCAACCGAGTCCCCCACAAATTCAACCCCGCCACCTCCAACGCCGTTAAAACCCCATCCTCGCCCCCACTGCGACGCCCATTAAACCCAGCCAAAGCTAAACCCGAACGCAACAGGGGACTTTCGACAGGGCGGAACAGAGGCAGAGCTTGCCCGGATGCAACTTCTAGAGGGGAGGGTGTTGGTTGTTCTAAATCCGGCAAGAAAAAGCCATGAGTCGCCAAGTGAAGAATCCGAGGGGATGGAGTTTGTTTCACCACATTTTCCGTCGCCTCATTCCCAGTTAACACCACCGCATCGGGGAGTAACCGTTGTAAGGCATTCCCCTCCTCCTCCGCATAGGGAAGCGGGGTAAACGTTAATTGAGCCAAATCCAAAGACCGTTGAGCCTCTCCCCGAGTCCGACTGGCGATTGTGCGCGAGGGATTGGCTTGGATATAATCAGGATTCGCCAAAATCAGGGGCGGGTTTTGGCTAGGTGGAGAATATTGCAAGCGGATTAAATCCCGTCCTGTGGTGAGATAAGTAATCTTGTAATTCTCAACCAGATACTGTCCCTTTTCATCCACCAAAGCCGCAAAAGGTAGTAGGTTTAACTGTCCATCAGGAGAAATAAGGAATTGCTTAGTATTGCCCAATTGAGCGCGAATGGGCTGCATGAGCATTGCATCTAATTGACGGGCAAGGGGTTTGAGGGAAGCTTGAGGGGAACGAGTGCGAGTCGTGAGGGCGCGGTGGACTCGCACTCTGAGCGCATCAATGGGTTCTGCTGGCCCTAAGTCCACCCATTGGGGGTTTCCGGTGGATTGGAGCAGATAAGCCCCATAGTGAGGTTCTCCCTGTTGTTCTCCCCGTGGTGCTTTGGGGTCAAAGGGTTGATAAACCACCAGTTCAATTAAAGCTGCATCATGGGGAATTAAGGCTTGAATCGCTTCAATGGTAACGGGTGCTGTTTGTAGGCGAAATTCTGCACTATTACGGGCGAGTTGGGCTTCTAATTCATTGGCTTGGGTTTGCAGTTGGCTCAGTTGTTGGCGATATTGTTCTGGGGGGAGGTTGGCGGGGGGGTTAAAGGTGAGAGTAGCGAGTTGAGAACGGGTGTCAGTTAGGTTATCGAGGAGTTGTTGATTGGCGGGGGTGAGGTTTTGGCGGAGGGTTTGCAGGTTATTCGTAACGGCTTCGAGGATGCGTCCTTTACGGCGGAGAAGGGTAGTTAGGGCGAGGTTGGCGGCTTCGGGGTCATTGGGGACAGTTTGCAGGTGGAGGGAGATTGCTGCATTTGTTGTCCCTGAGAGAGTATTCATATAATCCTGTTTCTGGGATTCTGAACCTACAGCAAGCATCGTGTCTAGGTTGTGTTCTTGTACGTCTAGTCCTTGGCGAAGGAAGTGAACTGCACGAGTGACATCGCCTTGGGATGAGTACAAGAATGCCAAGTTGTTGAGGCTGGTGGCTACAGAGGGATGTTCTTCTCCTAACAAGCGTTTCCTCATCTCCAAGGCTTGAATATACAAGGGTTCGGCTTCTGCGTATCTGCCTTGGGATTCGTACAATACTGCCAAGTTATTCAGGCTGGTTGCTACAGCAGGATGTTCTTCCCCTAATAAACGTTTCCTCATTTCCAAGGCTTGAATAGACAAGGGTTCGGCTTCTGCGTATCTCCCTTGGGAACGGTATAATCCTGCCAAGTTGTTGAGGCCTTGTGCTACATCAGGATGTTCTGCTCCCAACAAACGTTTCCTCATCTCCAAGGCTTGGCGTAACAGAGGTTCGGCTTCTGTATATCTGCCTTGGGATGAGTATAATGCTGCCAAGTTGTTGAGGCTCAGTGCTACAGCAGGATGTTCTTCTCCTAACAAACGTTTCCTCATCTCCAATGCTTGAATATACAGGGGTTCGGCTTCTGCGTATCTCCCTTGGGATTCGTACAAGAATGCCAAGTTGTTGAGACCTTGTGCTACATCAGGATGTTCTTCTCCTAACAAGCGTTTCCTCATCTCCAAGGCTTCGCGTAACAGGGGTTCGGCTTTTGTGTATCTGCCTTGGGATTCGTACAATCCTGCCAAGTTGTTGAGGCTGATTGCTACAGAGGGGTGTTCTTCTCCTAACAAGCGTTTATTCATCTCCAAGGCTTGAATATACAGGGGTTCCGCTTCTGCGTATCTCCCTTGGGAACGGTACAATCCTGCCAAGTTGTTGAGGCCTTGTGCTACATCAGGATGTTCTTCTCCTAACAGGCGTTTATTCATTTCCAAGGCTTGAATATACAGGGGTTCGGCTTCTGTGTATCTACCTTGGGAACGGTACAATGCTGCCAAGTTGTTAAGGCTGATTGCTACAGAGGGGTGTTCTTCTCCTAACAAACGTTTCATCATCTCCAAGGCTTGAATATACAGTTGTTCGGCTTCTGTGTATCTACCTTGGGAACGGTACAATCCTGCCAAGTTGTTAAGGCTGATTGCTACAGAGGGGTGTTCTTCCCCTAATAAACGTTTCCTCATCTCCAAGGCTTGAATATACAGTTGTTCGGCTTCTGTGTATCTACCTTGGGAACGGTACAATGCTGCCAAGTTGTTAAGACCTTGTGCTACAGCAGGATGTTCTTCCCCTAACAAACGTTTAGTCATCTCCAAGGCTTGAATATACAGGGGTTCGGCTTCTGCGTATCTGCCTTGGGATGAGTACAATCCTGCCAAGTTGTTCAGGCTGGTGGCTACAGCAGGATGTTCTTCCCCTAACAAGCGTTTATTCATCTCTAAGGCTTGAATATACAGGGGTTCGGCTTCTGCGTATCTGCCTTGGGAATAGTACAATCCTGCCAAGTTGTTGAGGCCTTGTGCTACAGCAGGATGTTCTTCTCCTAACAAGCGTTTCCTCATCTCCAAGGCCTGGCGTAACAAAGGTTCAGCTTCTGCATATCTGCCTTGGGAATAGTACAATCCTGCCAAGTTGTTGAGGCTGATTGCTACATCAGGATGTTCTTCTCCTAACAAACGTTTCGTCATCTCCAAGGCTTGAATATACAGAGGTTCGGCTTCTGCGTATCTGCCTTGGGATTCGTACAATGTTGCCAAGTTGTTGAGGCCTTGTGCTACAGCAGGATGTTCTTCCCCTAACAAGCGTTTATTCATCTCTAAGGCTTGAATATACAGGGGTTCGGCTTCTGCGTATCTGCCTTGGGATGAGTACAATGTTGCCAAGTTGTTGAGGCCTTGTGCTACATCAGGATGTTCTTCTCCTAACAAGCGTTTATTCATCTCCAAGGCTTGAATATACAGGGGTTCCGCTTCTGTGTATCTGCCTTGGGAATAGTACAATGCTGCCAAGTTGTTGAGGCTGGTGGCTACAGCAGGATGTTCTTCCCCTAACAAGCGTTTATTCATCTCCAAGGCTTGAATATACAGGGGTTCCGCTTCTGTGTATCCGCCTTGGGAATAGTACAATGCTGCCAAGTTGTTAAGACCTTGTGCTACATCAGGATGTTCTTCTCCTAACAGGCGTTTCCTCATCTCCAAGGCTTGAATATACAGGGGTTCGGCTTCTGCATATCTGCCTTGGGAATAGTACAATGCTGCCAAGTTGTTAAGACCTTGTGCTACATCAGGATGTTCTTCTCCTAACAGGCGTTTCCTCATCTCCAAGGCTTGAATATACAGGGGTTCGGCTTCTGCATATCTGCCTTGGGAACGGTATAATTCTGCCAAGTTGTTGAGGTCTTGTGCTACAGCAGGATGTTCTTCTCCCAACACTTGCTGGCGAATCGCTAAGACTCTCTCAGCAAGGGCAATTGCTTCCTCATACTTCCCCTCTTGATAGAGTTGAATCACTTGCTGATTCAGTTGTTCGGCTTCTTCAAGGGCGGCTGAATTGGGAGCCTGGGCTATTTCCATCCTTGCCAATCCCACACCCTGGGCATTCACTCCCGGCTCCCACAACAACACCCCACCCACTAACAACCAACTCCAACGCTTCATCACTCCATCCCTCTATCACCTTAAAATGCCCCTACATTAGCCCACGTTTCCCCCAACTGCAACCCTCTTGTGTTTGTTGTTGCGCTTTCGCGTACTAAACTGGGGGCTGAAGCCCAACAACGAGCCAATCACGAGTCAATAACAGACTGGGTTTTTTGTTGCGCTTCAGCGCACTACACTGGGGGCTGAAGCTTAACAACGAGCCGATAACGAGCTAATAATGGACTGGGTTTTTTGTTGCGCTTCAGCGCACTAAACTGGGGGCTGAAGCCCAACAACGAGCCGATAACGAGCTAATAATGGACTGGGTTTTTTGTTGCGCTGAAGCGTACTAAACTGGGGGCTGAAGCCCAACAACGAGCCAATCGCGAGCTAATAATGGACTGGGTTTGTTGTTGCGCTGAAGCGCACTACACTGGGGGCTGAAGCTTAACAACGAGCCAATCACGAGTCAATAATGGACTGGGTTTTTTGTTGCGCTTCAGCGCACTAAACTGGGGGCTGAAGCCCAACAACGAGCCAATCACGAGTCAATAATGGACTGGGTTTTTTGTTGCGCTGAAGCGCACTAAACTGGGGGCTGAAGCCCAACAACAAGCCGATAACGAGCTAATAATGGACTGGGTTTGTAGACGCTGTACTAATAAAATATAGCGTTTCTAAATCATTGATCAACTCTCAGAGAAGTTTCTCATAATGCTTCAAGCTCCTTGTAACCCTTGTATACTGTTCCCTATTACCTATTACCTATTACCTATTCCCTGTTCCCTTGTGGATTACAAAACTCAAATGGAAACGCTATATCAACTTGACCAATTCAACTATGAATGAACTGCCAAAAACCGAAACTTTGCCCATTTCTCGCCTGCAAAAATTCCTCATCACTTGGTTACTCCTTTTAGTCAGTCTCTGGGCAACGATTAGCGCCCTCAGTTATATCGGAGAATTAATTAGTATTCTCCTCACTTCTGCCCTCATTGCCTTTGTCCTTAACTATGCTGTTGCGGCTATGCAACGGTTGATTCCGCGCCCCATTGCAGCCGTTTTAGTCTATCTCCTTGCCGCCTTTTTGGTCACGATTTTAGCTCTCATTGTTGTCCCTCCCCTGTTTAACCAAGGACGACAATTATTAATCCGTTTACCTGAAATTCTCGCCGAAGGACAAGAACAATTTACGAATTTTCAACAGTGGAGTCAACAGAAAAAACTCCCTATTGATTTACAAATCCTTGCCCCTCAATTATTCAACCGCTTACAAACTCAAGCGGAAAATATTGCCTCTAGAGGATTTGGCATAGTTTTAGGAACATTTAACTGGTTAATTGACCTTATTTTAATCCTCGTCATTTCTTTTTATATGCTCATTGATGCCGAACGACTTTGGAAAAGTTTGACCTTCCCATTAAACCCTATTATTCGTGAAGAATTAACCTCCTCACTCCGGCGCAATTTACAGCGTTTTGTGACTGGTCAGTTATTACTGGGTTTATTCATGGCTATCACCCTATCTATTTCCTTTCGGTTGTTAACGGTGCCGTTTTTCCTCTTCTTTGCGGTGTTTATTGGCTTTATGGAAGTTATCCCTTTTGTGGGGGCAACATTGGGTATCGGTGCGGTGGTGATTATTGTGGCTTTTTTAGATGTTTGGTTGGCTTTGCAAGTGTTAGGAATTGCTGTGGCTTGGCAACAGGTGAAAGATAATTTAGTAGCCCCCCGTATTATGGGAAATTTAACCGGACTTTCCCCGGTGATCATTTTTGTTGCGCTGTTATTAGGGGCAAAAATGGGCGGCTTACTGGGCGTTATTTTAGCTATTCCTATGACGGGAGTTGCTAAAAGTTTAGTGGAAATTACCCTAGATCCTACTCTTCCCCCCCAAACGGGATCCTTTTTTTACAATCCTTTGACGGCTAAGGCGCTCCCTTTGACGGACAATGGGAAAGGAGATTAGCTCGGGATTTAATCAGATTGCTGGGAATTCCCTATCCTGCTAGGGGAGTGGGGGAGTTCACGATCTTACCCGGTGATGACGTTTTGAGGACGATTTATGAGTCAGCCTACCCCCAAAGATTTACAGTTGTGGCATCAGTTGTGTGAACAATTAGTAACCTATCCTAATCACTGTGCAACGTCGGAAATGTTGGGGAATGAAGAAAATCCCGCTTGGGTGTTGTTTGGTGAAAGCCCCCAAGCGATTCGACGACGGATTTGGCTGCGGGAGGTGCATCAAATTCAGATTATTGCCTATCAGCCCGGTGGAGAATGGAAACTCTGTCCGAATTGGCAGGAAAAGTTAAGTTTTTTAGAGCAGGTGTATTTAAAAGGGGTGGATCCCCTCAGCTTGCCTCAGCCTTGGATTGCGGAGGTGAATCCCCCACTCCCTCACCTCTCCACTACCCCACCGCCAGATCGGGCCGCAGAGGGGGAGAAAAGGCTCTCTGAGGGTGTGGAAACGGCTGTGATGATGGTTAGTACATCACCCCAAGAGGAAAGCCCTGCTGTGGGGGAAAATGAGGGGATGGTGAGGGATGTGAGTGTTTTAACTCGTCCGTTGGGTGAGTTGCGTTTAAGTTTGTATTTGTTGGGGGATGTGGCGCGGCAGTGGCAATATTTGCAGATGACTCCTCACTGGGAACATTATGTGCGGCAACAGTGTCAGGCGATCGCACATTCGGCGAAAATCTTACGTCTCCAGTTGCACCAGTGGCATCAGGAGACGGAACAAAACTCGGATTCAGGGAGAATCTAGGGGATTCTTCCCGATCTGCCCAAAAAACAGTAGGATCAAAAACATCTTACTTTTTCACTTTTTCTCCCTATCTTTAGTCATTTCTATGCCTCACGCTGCTGTTGTTGGACTGGGACGCTCTGGAATTGCTGCGGCACGATTACTGAACAAACAAGGCTGGATTGTAGAATTAGGCGATCGCGCTTCTTCGGAAAATTTACAAACCCTAGCCGCCAGTCTGCAACCAGAAGGAATCACCGTTAAACTAGGGTATAGTCTCAGCCTCGACTCCCCCCATCCCCCCGATTTAATTGTAGTCAGTCCGGGCGTACCTTGGGATTTACCCGTTTTTGTCGAAGCCCGACAACGGGGCATTGACACCATTGGGGAAATGGAGTTAGCTTGGCGCAATCTTCACCATTGTCCTTGGGTGGGCATCACCGGGACCAACGGCAAAACCACCACCACCGCCCTGATTGCGGCCATTTTCCAAGCGGGCAACCTGAAAGCCCCCTCCTGTGGCAATATTGGCTATGCGGCCTGTGAACTCGCCCTCAGCGATGAAACCTATGATTGGGTAATTGCCGAAATTAGCAGCTATCAGATTGAATCCTCCCAAAAACTCGCCCCCCAGATTGGCTTGTGGACCACCTTCACCCCCGATCACCTCAACCGTCATTACACCCTAGACAATTACTATCAGATTAAGGCTTCCCTCTTGCAGCGTTCCCAGTGCCAAATCTTCAACGGCGATGATCCCTACTTGCGCAATTTGGGCTTAAAGGCTTGGCCCGATGCCATTTGGACTACGGTACAGGGGAAAGATCACCTCCTTACTTCAGAGGAGCGTTCCGTTTACTTACAAGACGACTGGATCTTTGCCCTAGGGCAGAAAATCGCCCCCATCCATGAGCTTAAAATGTTTGGGGAACACAATAAACAGAACGTTCTGATGGCGGTGGGAGCGGCTTGTGTGGCGGGAATTGATCCAGATGCGATCGCCCACACCCTCGCCACCTTCTCCGGCGTTCCCCACCGTTTAGAGTCCATTTGCACCTATCAAGGCATTCACTTCATCAACGACAGCAAAGCCACCAACTACGACGCGGCCGAAGTGGGACTCAATGCCATGCCCGCCCCCGTGATCTTAATTGCTGGAGGAGAACCCAAACAAGGGGATGATACCGCTTGGTTGGTCAGCATTCACGAAAAAGCCGCCGCCGTCTTGCTCATTGGCGAGGCCGCCCCCCAATTTGCCCAACGTCTTAAAGCTGTGGGCTATAACAACTATGAGCAAGTGGGGACAATGGAAAAGGCCGTCAGTCGCAGTGTCGAACTTGCCCAATCTCACAACGTTGCCACCGTCCTCCTTTCCCCCGCCTGTGCCAGTTTTGACCAATACCAAAGTTTCGAGCATCGCGGCGACCATTTCCGCCAGTTGTGTTTGAATTTTTAAGTATCCCCACATCCTTTAAATTTTATGAAGCCCCCAATCTTCTAAGAATTTATACTTAGGGAGATCCCCTTCCCTGTAAAGTCCACACCATCGGACTATTGCCCCCACAAGGCGCAACGGAAAGGTCAAAAAAGCCGAAATCCCATAGTCTAAAATTTAAGGAGAATCCCCCCGGCTATTTCCCTCTTCTGATCGTTAATCGAAGCCAAAACCAAGCCAACAATCCAAACCAACTGAGAGCAATAGGGGGCCTTCACACCATCCCCCCTACCTTCGCCTAGTGTCTCGTAGGGAAGGGCGGCGACTTCCTCTTTCTCCTGTCCTGAAAGCGGATCGACAGTTCAGCAAGTTAGAACACTTATACTCCATAATAAGCCATTCACTAGCCCTGATCATCGGTGCTAACTCCTAGTTAAACCGACCCCGACTCAATCCTGTTATACCCCACACCTCATTCTGGGAGAAACTATGTTACCAATTACAGATCCGGCTCAAGATGTTCTGCAATACGGCAGAATTCAACCGCTCGATGTGTTTTTTAAACCCAAAACCGTCGCCGTGATTGGAGCAACAGAAAAGGAGGGCAGTGTCGGACGGACTTTGCTGTGGAACTTGATTAGTAGTCCCTTTGGGGGAACGGTATTTCCAGTCAACCCTAAACGCCCCAGTGTTTTAGGGATTCAAGCCTATCCCAGCCTATCGGCTATTCCCGCCCCCATTGATTTAGTGATTATTGCCATTCCCGCCAAGATGGTGTCTCAGGTGATGGATGAATGTATTGCCAAAGGGGTGAAGGGGGCGATTATTATTTCCGCCGGATTCAAGGAAATTGGGCCGGCTGGGGTGGCATTGGAGCAGGAAATTTTAGCGAAAGCCAAGGCGGGGCGCATCCGGATTATCGGTCCAAACTGTTTGGGCATGATGAGTCCGATTCAAGGCCTCAATGCCACTTTTGCCAGTGCGATCGCCCGCCCCGGCAATGTAGGCTTTATCAGTCAGAGTGGCGCGCTTTGTACCTCCATCCTCGACTGGAGTTTTCGGGAAAATGTAGGCTTTAGTGCCTTTATTTCCATTGGCTCGATGTTAGATGTCAACTGGGGGGACTTAATCGACTATCTCGGCGATGATCCCGCCACCCATAGCATTGTCATCTACATGGAAACCATCGGTGATGCTCGTTCCTTCCTCTCCGCCGCCCGCGCTGTCGCCCTCACCAAACCCATCATCGTGATTAAAGCCGGACGCACCGAAGCCGCCGCCGCCGCCGCCGCCTCCCATACCGGAGCCCTAGCTGGCAGTGATGAGGTCCTAAACGCCGCCTTCCGTCGCTGTGGAGTGTTGCGAGTGGATACCATTGACGACCTATTTAATATGGCCGAAGTGCTAGCCAAACAACCCCGCCCCAAAGGAAAACGCCTCACCATTTTGACCAACGCCGGAGGGCCCGGGGTTCTCAGTACCGATGCCCTGATTTCTCAAGGAGGGGAATTAGCCCAACTCTCCCCCGAAACCCAAGCGGCCTTTGATGCGATCTTACCCGCCCACTGGAGCCACGCCAACCCCATTGATATCCTCGGGGATGCAGACCCGGAACGCTACGCCAAAGCCATTGAGATTGCCCTGAAAGACCCCCATAGTGACGCTTTGCTGGTCATCCTTACCCCCCAAGCCATGACAGATCCCACAGAAACCGCCCGCCGTTTTGTGGAGATTTTGCAGAAAACTCGCTACACCAAGCCCATTTTAGCCAGTTGGATGGGAGGGGAGGGAATTACACCGGGGGAACAGTTACTCAATGACTGTAAGATTTTTACCCTGCCTTTCCCCGATGGGGCTGTTCATGTTTTTAACTATATGTGGCGCTATGCCTACAATTTAAACGGCCTCTATGAAACACCCCATCTCCCCGACGAGGAGGCAGAAAGTCGTTTACAACGGACGGAAGCGCGCCAGATTCTCCAACAAGTGCGGGCAGAAGGTCGATCCTTGTTGACAGAATACGAGTCTAAGCAACTGTTGGAAGCCTACGGGATTCCCACGGTGTTAACCAAAATTGCCCACACAGCCGAGGCGGCGGTGGAACAGGCGGAAAAAATCGGCTATCCGGTGGTGTTGAAACTCAACTCAACGACGATTACCCATAAAACCGATGTGGGGGGTGTGCGCTTGTTGTTACAAGATGCGGAAAGCGTTCAGAATGCCTACCACGCCATGGAACATTCCGTCGCCCAAAAGGTGGGGCCTGAACATTTCCAAGGGGTGACGGTGCAACCGATGTTAAAAATGTCCTCGGGGGACTATGAGTTAATTATTGGTAGCAGTATGGATGTTCAGTTTGGGCCGGTGTTGTTGTTCGGCACCGGGGGATCTTTGGTGGAGGTGTTTAAAGATCGGGCGCTGGGGATTCCCCCGCTCAATACGACGTTAGCCCGTCGCATGATGGAACAAACGAAAATCTACACCGCTTTGCAAGGGGTGCGAGGTCAAAAGGCCGTGGATTTGAATGCTTTGGAACAGTTGCTGGTGCGGTTTAGTCAGTTGGTGATGGAACAACCTTGGATTAAGGAGATTGATATTAATCCCCTGTTGGCTTCTCCCCAGCGCTTGATTGCGTTGGATGCGCGGGTGGTGTTACACCCTCCCGATGCGGCGGAAAGCCAAGGGGTGAAAACGGCCATTTGTCCCTATCCCTTGCAATATATGGGGTCTTGGACAATGGGGGATGGTACAATGATTATGATTCGCCCCATTCGGCCCGAAGATGAGCCGTTATTGCGTAAGTTCCATGAACCTCTGTCGGAGGAAAGTGTCTATCTGCGCTATTTCCATCTGGTGGCCTTGTCGGCTCGGGTGGCTCATGATCGGCTGTCTCGCTTGTGTTTTATTGACTATGATCGGGAAATGGCACTGGTGGCCACGAAGAAGGATGAAAGGACTGGGGAGTTAGAAATTTTGGGCATTGGTCGCCTGTCTCCCTTGCATGAGAAGGACGAGGCGGAGTTTTCTATGATGGTGGGCGATCGCTACCAAAATCAGGGCATCGGTACGGAAGTGTTACACCGTCTGGTTAAGGTGGGGCGCGATCGCCATATTAAACGCATTAAGGCCGAAATCCTACCCCAAAACGGCGCGATGCAGCGAGTCTGTGAGAAAGTCGGGTTTCATCTCCACCGCACCAGTCCGGATGTGGCGATCGCAGAATTACACCTTTAACTAATCGCTTATTTAAGGTCTGCTGAATAACACGCCTACGCTGGAGGTAACAAGGGAATTGATAATTGATAATTGACAATTGATAATTATTACCGATTCCCGACTCCCCCTCTCCCCTGCTCCCCTGCTCCCCTGCTCCCCTGCCCCCCCTCTCCCCTGCCCC
>NZ_JAIHOM010000138.1 GCF_026130165.1 Spirulina subsalsa FACHB-351
TTGTGGCTGTGTTCTAGACAGAGATGAAAACGCCGCTATCAACATACTTCGTAGAGCCAATACTGTCGGGCGGACAGAAATTTAAGCCCTCGGACAGACTACCCACTGTCTATTAGGTGAGAGCTTATTAGATAAGGTAACTGGTTGAACAGGGAATCCCTCGCTTTTAGCGATGGGAGCGTCAATAACTTAATTCCTGGTCCAAATTCCACAGAATTAACCATTCATATTGGCTATGAACAAGCCGGATGGCGCGGATTAATTTTAGCGGGAACTTGCTTTATTTTACCCGCTATGCTTATGGTTTGGGGATTAGCCATTCTCTATACTCACTCCCAAAATATCCCCCAAGGGCAATCCATTCTCTACGGTATTAAACCCGTTATTATTGCTATTGTCTTACAAGCCCTCTGGAATTTAGGGAAAAAAGCGATTAAAGATGTCCCCACTATTTTAGGCAGTTTAGGGGCAATGATCGCCTATTTCACAGGCTTTAATGAAGTGGTAGCCCTGTTAGGAATTGGGGTGATTGTAATGGTCATTAAAGCGAGAGGATCTCAGCCTCCTTTCTGGAGAAAAAAAACAACGCTAGGGGTATTGCCCTTTTTTCCTATGCTCACGTTAGCCAATAGTACTCCCGATCCCGAGAAAACGATTAATGGCTTACAGGTTTTTCTCCTCTTCTTAAAAATTGGCTTTGTCCTCTATGGCAGTGGTTATGTGTTACTCGCTTTTCTACAACGGGAAGTCATTGATCATCACCAATGGCTCACCTCCCAACAGCTTTTAGATGCTGTTGCCATCGGACAATTAACCCCGGGTCCCCTCTCCACAACCGCCACCTTTATTGGTTATTTATTAGCTGGAAATATGGGAGCAATTGCCGCCACGGTTGGCATCTTTTTTCCCGCATTCCTGTTAGTGCGGATTGTGAATCCTTGGGTGACAAAATTAAGACAATCCCTGTGGGCGGGCGGCTTTCTTGATGGGGTGAATGGAGCCTCATTAGGGTTGATGGTGGGTGTCACCTACAGTTTAGGGCAGGCGGCCCTGATTGATGGGTTCAGCCTCATCTTGAGTTTAGGGAGTGCGATCGCCGTTTTCCGTTTTAAAATCAATTCAGTGTGGCTTGTCCTCGCTGGGGGAGTGCTGGGTTTCTTCTTCCAAGGAATTTGACACCCCCCCAGAATTCACCTCAACCCCCGGTCATCCCCATCCAGAAACTGAACAGGTTATCCTGTATACAACTTAAACATCCCCCAAGGACGCGAGACGCGGAGAGTGGGATGTAGCCCTGAGTGTAGAGGAGTGAACCTATGGTGTTAAGTTATCCATCCCCCCAACGATTAACCGTTACCCAAGCGGAATATCAACGCGCTTGGGTGGAAATTAATCTCACCACCTTGGCCGATAATGTCCGGCAAATCAAACGCTTGTTAAAACCCCAAACCCAATTGATGGCTGTGATTAAAGCCGATGGTTATGGTCACGGGGCTGTAATGACGGCTAAAACCGCCTTACAAGCAGGGGCGGACTGGTTTGCTGTGGCTACCTCTCAAGAAGGAATTACCCTGCGAGAGGCCGGGATTCAAGCCCCTATTTTAGTGTTGGGGGCAATTAACAGCCTAGAGGAAATTAAAGCTGTGGTGCAGTACAACCTACAACCTACCCTTTGCAGCCCTCAACAGGCCTTGATTTTCTCCGACACCTTACAGCAACTGGGGTGTGATTTACCTGTCCATTTAAACATTGACACGGGAATGTCCCGTTTAGGCACTGCTTGGACTGAAGCGCTGGAATTTGTCCAATTTGTGCGCCAACTGCCTCATCTAGAGTTGGTCAGTTGTTACTCCCATTTTGCCACGGCTGATGATCCTGACCCCAGTTTTATGGAATTACAGCATCAACGGTTCAAAGAGGCGATCGCACAATGGCAACAGCACCACCTAGAACCCCCCATGCTACACATCGCCAACTCAGCGGCCACCTTAACTGATTCCTGCTATCACTACGATTTAGTGCGGGTGGGTTTAGCTTTGTATGGGTTATATCCCGAGTCCCACCTCCGTCACAAAATCCCCTTAAAACCCGCCCTCCAGATTAAAGCCCGCATTACCCAAGTCAAAACCATCCCCCCTCAAAGTAGTGTGAGTTATGGTCGGCGTTTTGTGTGCGATCGCCCCCTCCGCATTGCCGTAGTCGGTATTGGTTACGCCGACGGTGTACCCCGGGCCCTAACCAACCAGATGGAAGTGTTACTGAGGGGTCAGCGAGTCCCCCAAATCGGCACCGTCACCATGGATCAACTGATGTTAGATGTCACCACCATCCCCGACTTACAACCGGGGGAAATTGCCACCCTCATTGGTCGAGACGGTCAAGACGTGATCCCGGCCGAAGAGTGGGCCGATAAAACGAATACCATTTCTTGGGAAATTCTCTGTGGGTTTAAACAGCGTCTGCCTCGGGTTTATCTGGATTAGATCAAAATGGAGAAACCCAACCCCCCGTAGGTTGGGTGGAGCGCAGCGCAACCCAACATTTCCCACTTAGGGTCTGCCGAAAAAGCCCAACGCTAGACTCAACAAGGGAATTGATAATTGACAATTGATAATTGACAATTATCAATTATCAATTATTCCCGACTCCCCCGCTCCCCTGCTCCCCAACTCCCCGAGTTATTCAGCAAGCCCTAATTATCAATTATCAATGGCCTTCCAAGAAAAAGAGGCTATTAATAGCCTCCCTTAAACTCCAAGAAGTGAATCTTAGACAAAATGGTTCAGGATGGACGGGGTTTAGATTTTGCAGGCTTAGCATTAGCGCCATGATTGGGGAACCCTAAATGCTTCACCACTTGATACTTGCGCTGGGCTTCTAATTCCTTTAAGTGCGTATAATCCACCCAATGGATACAGTCCACCGGACAAGTCTCAATGGCCTCATCAATTAAGGCCTCGGGATCACCCTCTTGACTCATTACCCGCGATCGCCCATAATCCGGCTCAAGATAGAACGTATTAGGTGCAACATGGACACAATGCTTACAGCCAATACAAGTAATTTCGTCTACATAAACCCCTTTTTGTCGTAATTCTCCCCCTAACTCCGGTTCAAAACCCGTGCGTTCAGGAGCATCCCGAAAAATGCCCCCCAATTCCGGTTCAAAACCAGACCGTTCAGGGGTGGGTTCAAAATCAGCCATTACGCACTCCAGCGTTGGACAACCAAACGGAGAGAACCGTCTGCATTCTTTTGTTGTTCTGCCACTTGAAAACCTTGTTTCGTGGCTTCACTCACCACCGTATGATAGGCATACTGTTGAGTTAAACGCTTCAAAAACCCTTCCACCGATAAGGGTTGCTGCCAGTATTGCAAATCAGCGACTAATTCGTATTCTTGACCATTCCAACTAAAGCCAATATCATAGTCATTGCTTTGCTCCACCACCACCTCAGCCGTGCGGGTTTGTCCTTGATATCCCCTCACCGTCGAAGGGCCCGATTTCCAGTCAACTCCCAAATCCGAGAGCGCAGACTGTAAGGAAGAAAGATTGCGAATTTGTGTTTTAATGTTGCTGAAATGAGACATATTTGGTCTAACCTATGGGCATTAGATTTACAAAAGTTTTCAAAACGTTAACCAACTTTAGAACCGTTTTCAGATTCAAGGGTTAGCACAAAATCCCCCGATTTGAATCTCTCTAGTGGCTGATTACCAATCACTCCAATTGTGTTGGTGATTTACAGAACTAACAGACTGGTGCTGTTCTTGGGCATAATATTCCGAGGTTTTTTCCGTAGACAGCACTACGCCTAATTGGGCTTCAATAGCAGCTGTCACTTCAGTACAAGACGCTCCCACAATGCCTGTGGCCTTTTCTTGTACCCGACCATCGGGGTAAATGATAAACTCTAGAGTTTCCATGTTCATGGCTTGTCTCTAGGAAAACCTCCATCTGAGTTAGAGTATGGGAATGAGGGGTAAACCCTCGGGAATTAACGCTATTACTCAACTATCTTGAGCGATCGCATTAAAAGTTGTTAAATTTTAACAAAGTTTAAAGATCACGGGAGAGGCTACATCAATAATTTGTAAGTTTCGCGTAACTTTCTAATCTCGTCAAGATGGGCTAGCTTGTTTGAGGGGTCATTGCCTTGGGAAAAACTGGGTTTCCCTCCACCCGGTCACCCCATTAAATGCCATTGGGGGGTCAGATTTCCTAGCAGATGAGTACATTCATGAGACGATTTAAAGGCGATCGCCGCCAGAATTTCGGGATTTTGCTGATTACCCTAGCCTTAATGGTGTTTTTCTTGCGATCGCCCTTCCCCACACCCCCCACAGTAGCCTCCATCACCCGAGAAGCAGAAATGCGTGGCGTTTGGTTAACCAACGTCGCCAGTGGAGTATTATTTCTACCCTGGGGTATACCACGCGCCATCCAAGGACTCGCCCAATTTAACTTCAATACCCTTTACCCCGTCGTCTGGAATCGGGGATATACCTTCTACCCCAGCACCCTTGCTCATCAAGAAACCGGAAACACCCAACTCCCCCTTTTAACCTTGATGCACTTCGGTCAAGATGTCCTCGCCGAAATCATCCAACAAGGCCACCAACGGGATTTTAAAGTCCTACCTTGGTTTGAATACGGTTTAATGACCCCTCGTCGGTCAATGTTAGCCAAACGACACCCCGACTGGTTAACCCAAACCCAAGATCATCGTCTCATCGGCTACGATGACGACCTAGCCGCCGAATCAGAACAAGCCTCCCCCCTCTTACAGTGGTTAAACACGCGCCGTTACATCCCCCAAGAATGGCTCAATCCCTTTCATCCCGAAGTTCAAGCCTTTATTAAAGGCATGGTCTTAGAAGTCGTAGAAAATTATGACATTGATGGCATTCAATTTGACGATCATTTTGGAATGCCCGTAGAAATGGGGTATGACCCCTACACAATCGCCCTTTATCAACAAGAAAATAACGGTCAATTGCCCCCCAGTGACCCCTATGATCCCCGGTGGATGGGGTGGCGCGCCAATAAAATTACAGCCTTTATGGGAGATATTTATAAATCCGTTAAAGCCATTAAACCCGATTGTATTATTTCCCTTTCTCCCCATTCCCAAAGTTTTGCTTACTACAAATACCTACAAAATTGGCGAGATTGGGTCAAAAATGGCTTTGTAGATCAACTGGTTTTACAAGTTTATCGCAGTGATCAGGAAAAGTTTATTAACGAACTGCATCAAGACGCCATTAATTATGCTCGTGAACAGATTCCCGTCAGTGTAGCCATTTTGAGCGGAGTGTTAACCAAACCCATCCCCATTGAGCAAATTATTGAGCAAGTCGAGATCGTCAGGGAACAAGGTTTTACGGGGGTTTCTTTCTTCTACTGGGAGAGTTTATGGGGCTATATTACCCCCGAATCTCCCCAAGAGCGACGAGAAGGATTTAAGCACCTTTTCCAAGGCCGTTAAGCGTAGAAATCCAACCCCCAAAACCCAAATTATTAATGGTTTCGTGCTTTGTAGGTTGGGTGAAGCGACAGCGCAACCCAACAAATGATAACTAAGAATCAATAATTATTAATGGTTTCGTGCTTTGTAGGTTGGGTGAAGCGACAGCGCAACCCAACAAATGATAATCAAGAATCAATAATGATTAATGGTTTCGTGCTTTGTAGGTTGGGTGAAGCGACAGCGCAACCCAACAAATGATAATCAAGAATCTAAAATCCAATCCTAGGATATGGGTTAAATTTCCAAAAACATGACAACCCAAATCAAATCAATACATAATTGCTCACACTTAAAAGAAATGTGAACTCCTCAACCATTGCTAGACTTTATTTGTACAATAAAAATTAAGAGTTAGGATTTCAAACAATGGCAACACAAAACATGGGTAAAATTTTAACTACGCTAACCATTACCAATCGGGCAGATCAATCTGCGGCGACACGGGGGTATATTCCCTCAGAAGAAGTGCGCACCCTTACCCTAAATAATGTTTTAGTAGATACAGGAGCAACGACCCTCTGTTTGCCTGAGAACTTAATCGCCCAACTAGGGTTAGAACTGCTGCGAGAAGTGGATGTAGCCACAGCTTCAGGGATTCAAAAAGCCCGCATTTTTCGGGATGCTAGTATTTCCTTATTGGGGAGAGAAGGGACGTTTGAATGCTTAGAACTACCCGGAGGACGTGATGCTTTACTAGGTGTTATTCCCCTGGAAGCGTTAGGAATTGAATTAGACTTACAACGGCAACAACTTAAAGTATTACCGGAAACATCTATTGATACTTACCTTACTATTATGTGAGGGTTTCAATCCCTATTAAAAAGGTTAGAGCAATAGATGTTTTTCAAGTATTGGACGGGTCGGAAATTTATCTTTCAAAGAAATGTGAACTCCTCAACCATTGCTAGACTTTATTTATACAATAAAAATCAAGAGTTAGGATTTCAAACAATGGCAACACAAAACATGGGTAAAATTTTAACTACGCTAACCATTACCAATCGGGCAGATCAAATTCTAGCCAATCGACAGGTTATTCCCTCAGAAGAAGTGCGCACCCTTACCCTAAATAATGTTTTAGTAGATACAGGAGCAACGACCCTCTGTTTGCCTGAGAATTTAATCGCCCAACTAGGGTTAGAACTCCTGCGAGAAGTGGATGTAGCCACAGCTTCAGGGATTCAAAAAGCCCGCATTTTTCGGGATGCTAGTATTTCCTTATTGGGGAGAGAGGGGACGTTTGAATGCTTAGAACTACCTGGAGGACGTGATGCTTTACTAGGTGTTATTCCCCTGGAAGCGTTAGGAATTGAATTAGACTTACAACGGCAACAACTTAAAGTATTACCGGAAACATCTATTGATACTTACCTTACTATTATGTGAGTGTTTCAATCCTCACCCAGCCCGGAGGCCGGGTGCTACAACTCAGGGCCCGGGTGCCTGGTGGGGGGGTGGCGTGGTTTCAATCCTCACCCAGCCCGGAGGCCGGGTGCTACTCAGTTTTTTGGAAAGTCAGGGATTACAAACCCCTGTTTCAATCCTCACCCAGCCCGGAGGCCGGGTGCTACGGGTACGGTGTAACCGCCCGTCCGTGGCCACTTTGGTTTCAATCCTCACCCAGCCCGGAGGCCGGGTGCTACCCAGTCAAGACTCTGAGATAAAAGTCATTAAACGCGTTTCAATCCTCACCCAGCCCGGAGGCCGGGTGCTACACCCAGACTTAGAGACATGGATATCAATCCCAGGTTTCAATCCTCACCCAGCCCGGAGGCCGGGTGCTACCTGAAATCAAGCACCCAACAATAAAAGCTTACAGTTTCAATCCTCACCCAGCCCGGAGGCCGGGTGCTACCCTACTCGACAACTTCAGCCCAGAGACTGATCTAGTTTCAATCCTCACCCAGCCCGGAGGCCGGGTGCTACGATGCTGTTGATAATGTGATAGCAGTTTTCTCTGGGTTTCAATCCTCACCCAGCCCGGAGGCCGGGTGCTACACCTTTTTGATACCTAGAAGCGATTTTTCGACGGGTTTCAATCCTCACCCAGCCCGGAGGCCGGGTGCTACGCTCAATATCCCCCATCAATTCATCTGGAAAGGTTTCAATCCTCACCCAGCCCGGAGGCCGGGTGCTACTTCAAATGCACATACGTCTATAGGTGCAATCGATAGTTTCAATCCTCACCCAGCCCGGAGGCCGGGTGCTACATTAGTATAGGTCATAGTAATGGGACTAGGTGGGGTTTCAATCCTCACCCAGCCCGGAGGCCGGGTGCTACAAATCGCTTCTAGGCATCAAAAAATGGCAGTAGAGAGTTTCAATCCTCACCCAGCCCGGAGGCCGGGTGCTACTCGTCAGTCGTGAGCGTCCCGTCGATACAGGCCTCATGTTTCAATCCTCACCCAGCCCGGAGGCCGGGTGCTACCGCGATTATACCAAACCCTTACAGAATAAGCAATCCAGACCCCCAAAACGCGAACCCCTTTGAGAGGGGGTGAACCAACCGAGGGAAAAAACCACACTAAAGGCTGAAACCCTTGCCCCATAAGCTGCGCGAAACCCCCTAGGTTTTGACCATCGCTTAAGGTTCGCGCAAAATCTGATGTCCATGTATATAGAGCCAAAAGTGCCAAATCTATAGAGCATACCCCGTGAACTACCCCACCCTGCCGTTGGCGAGGATGGGGCTTCCTGATTCAACGGGAACTGCATCTAACAAAACCGATGTTTTGCCAGGTTGTCTTACACTCCCTCCCCAGGCAGTATCGCTGGTTCCCAACGACAAGATCCGCAAGGCTTCATTTCTGATATTTTGTGCCGCGTTGATGTCTCGATCATGGCAAGTCCCACAATGTTGACATTGCCATTGACGAATATCTAACGACAAACTCTCTACTCGATTGAGGCAAACGTGACAGGTTTTAGAGGAGGCAAAGAAACGGTCAACCTCAATATAGGTTTTTCCTTCCCACTCCGCTTTATATTTAAGCATTGTGGTAAACATTCCCCAGCCTGCATCACTAATCGCCTTAGCTAGTTTGGGGTTTCTTACCATCCCTTTTACATTCAGATTCTCTACAGCAATAACTTGGTTTTCGTTGACTATCTTGCGGGATAGTTTGTGTAGAAAGTCCTCACGGCAACGGGCAGTCTTGCCATGAACTTTAGCTACTTTTTGTTTGGCTTTAGTTCTATTCTGACTCCCCTTTTGCTTCCGGGATAGTTTTTTTTGTTGGCGTTTAAGGTTGCGGTGATGTTTGGCGAAATGACGGGGATTATCATACTTTGACCCATCACTGGTAATGGCGAAATGAGTCAATCCAACGTCAATGCCAACCGCTTTACCTTCGGTAGACTGACTCGGAGTTTCTTGCCCATCATCCACCAATACCGAAGCATAGTATTTTCCATCAGGATTTTTGGAGACAGTGACAGTTTTGATTGTCCCTTCAAATGCTCGATGACGATGGCAGTAGACTAGCCCAATCTTCCCAGGTAGTTTGATATAGTCTCCCTCAAACTTAACGTTGGCGGGATAACTTAATGACTGCCGACCATGCTTTGACTTGAAACGGGGCAATTGCGCCCGCTTTTCAAAGAAGTTTTTGTAGGCAGTGGAAAGATGGAGAGCAACAACTTGCAAGGACTGGGAATAGGCATCCGTTAGCCAAGGGTATTCCTTTTTTAACCCTGGTAACAGACTCTGGATATATCCACGAGATAATCCTTTGCCTGTCTTGAGATAGGTTTCTTGGCATAGGTTGAGTGCAAAATTCCAATACCAACGACAGCATCCAAAGGCCTTGGCGAGAGACGCTTTTTGGTCGTCGGTTGGGTAGATGCGATACTTGTACGCCTTATACATTATCTTGATTTGCTGTTGCCGATAATATTGTAGCTGCTCATCCGAGGATTCGCGATCGCTCAGTTGGTTTATTGGTTGCTATTCATCCCCTCCCTGCAAGGGAGGAAGGGGAATTCCGCAACATTTTGTTAAACTAAGGCTGCTAAAGAATCTAACACTACTTGAGCATGACCTTTCGCCTTAACCTTTGTCCAAATCTGGGCTATCTGCCCCTCGGGATTAATTAGAAAGGTAGAACGCACGATTCCCATATACTCCTTACCCATAAACTTTTTCAACTGCCAAACTCCATAATTTTCTGCCATTTTATGCTCAGGATCACTTAATAAAATTACGGATAAATTGTGTTTATCCCGAAAGCGACAGTGGGATTTTTCACTATCAGGGCTAACCCCTACAACTACAGCATTTAATTTCAAAAATTCGTCTACTAAGGCAGAAAATTCCTGAGCTTCTGTTGTACAACCGGGGGTATTGTCTTTAGGATAAAAATATAAAACTAACCATTTTCCTCGAAAATCCTTAAGCTCAGTTATTGTCCCTTCTGCGTTATTTTGACTAAAATCTGGTGCAATTTCCCCAATTTTCAACACGAGACTAACCCTTTTTTTAATAATTGCTGTTCCGGCTCATCTAATTCCCGCCATTGCCCTAAGCCTAACCCTTCTAAGGTAAATAAAGCATGGGGATTGGTGGGAAAAACAGACCTTACTTTAGCATATTTGGGATTAGACCCCATGGCGACTCGGACTAATCGTAAGGTAGGATAACCGACGGCGGCGGTCATGCGGCGGACTTGACGATTTTTCCCTTCGGTGAGGCTTATTTCTAACCAATGGGTGGGGATATTTTTCCGAAAGCGAATGGGGGGATTTCTTGGGGGCAAATTCGGCTCTTGTTCGAGTAAGGCGACTTGGCTGGGGCGGGTGTAATAGTCTTTGATTTTAACCCCTTTTCTCAATTGAGCAAGGGCTTCTGGGTGGGGAATGCCTTCGACTTGCACCCAGTAGGTGCGTAAATGGGCGAAACGGGGGTGACAGAGTTGGTGCTGAAGTCTGCCGTCGTTGGTGAGGAGTAATAGCCCTTCGCTGTCTTGGTCTAATCGTCCGGCTGGATAAACGGAGGGGATGGGAATATAGGATTTTAGGGTGTCTCGGGGGCTGTTGCCTTCGTTGCTGAATTGGCAGAGTACGCCGTAGGGTTTGTAAAAAAGAATGTAGTGATGGGACATCAAAGGTTCACTCTGAACGCTGCTGGTTGAAGATTTTCCCTATTATGGGAATAATAAAGAAATTATAAATTCCAAGATTTGGTATAAAGCATGACATATTTTGACTTAGCTTTCCTGAAGTGGCTGGGGACGATTCGTGCTAACACGGCTTGTAGTCTAGATTACTTGAGTATCCGTTTCCACCGTCATTGTTTGATTGTAGAGACGATTAGTCCTCGCATGGCGGAACATATTTGGGCGGCTTCGGTGAAGGCTTCTCCTCAAATCCCGGTGCGCATCTATGTTGATTCACAGCTTTATGTGAAATGTTGAACAAAAATAGCAAGGCCTAAGCAGGGATGGTTAGCCAAGCGGCTAGAATGGCTACGACTGCGCCGATTAGGGTATTGATCACATTAACCCATTCGTTGGAAAGCCACACTAATTTAGTTTGTAGGGTGGCTCCAATGACGCTTTCTAAGTTGGTGGCGATGAGGGCGGCAAGGGTACACCACAGTACGCCCCAAGGGTTGATTAAGCCGACTCCCCAACCGATGAGGGCGATGATTACGGAGGCTAAGAGGCCGGCTAGGGTGCCTTCTAGACTGACGGCGCCTTCTGTTCCTCGGGGGACGGGTTGGAAGGTGGTGATGAGGTAGGTGCGTTTTCCGTAGGCTTTGCCGACTTCTGAGGCGCAGGTGTCGGAGAGTTTGGTGCTGAAACTGGCGACGTAGCCTAATTGAAGGAAGTTAGACCAGAGGGGATTGACCCAGATTGTCCCTAGTGCGCAGAGGGTGGCGATGAGGGCGGAGCCCCAAACGTTTTCGGGGCCGCGTAGGCCGGATCGTTTTTCGGCGATTCCGGCGGCTTCTTTTTCGGCCATGCCGATGCGGGTTACGCCTGAACCGACTAGGAAGTAGAACATCACGACTATGTAGCCGGGGGCTTGGAGGGTTCCCCAGAGGAGAACGCCTAGAACCCAAGCGTGGAGGTATCCGATGGGGGTTAGGAGTTTTTTGGGGGAGAGGAAGGCGATCGCAATTAATAGGGTATTGAGGGCAAGGGCAATCAGCCAAGGGTTAACGGTAGGGAACATCAGGCAAAACTGGGTAAAGGGGATGGAAACTGGTTATCTGCAATGTCGGGTTTCATCCCGTCGGTAAAACCGACGGGATGAAACC
>NZ_JAIHOM010000139.1 GCF_026130165.1 Spirulina subsalsa FACHB-351
ACTCGTAGACAAACACGGATGATACTGAGTTAATGGATATCAAATATTATAATAACATGGAATTGAAAAATGGGTAATAAAAAGCCGTCCTGAAGGACGGGGCTTGTATCCCATTATTTTCGGTCAACAGCGATTGAACTGCCCAAAATGGCTCTTTCGCTAACTCCCGCCGATCCACCACCGCCACATCTGGCCGAAACGCGGTCATTCCCTGCTCCATCGGCCGTAAAATTCCCCGCTGTAACACAAACCAAGGCAAACCCAATTGCTCAATTTGGACACAGATTTTCGCGGTGATCAATGCGGCTACCTGTTCATGCTGACCCGTTGGCTCCAAGGCAAACACCTCCCCATCGATTAACTCATAACGGTTATCTTCTCCATAGTTCACGCGAAACGCTTCCCAAGAAACCACAGGATTAGAGGAGAGTCGATCAAGGGTAAGGTTCATCGGTAAAACTCCTGTTTAGCTCTGCATTGAATTCTATCAAAACCCTTTTAGGACTTTAGGGCGCGGGTGTTGGCGATCGCACTCGCTGCCGTCCCCAACTGACAAGCCAACGCTGAATCTATCATGCTCGTTTTGCCACTTCTGCCCCTATTTTAGCCAGAAAAGAGCGATCGCCCACCACTGCCCCCTAAACCTTCTCCCCCTAAGAGATACTCGCCCCAAGGGAACACTTTCCCCCCTTTTTCCTTCAAAAAGCGCAAGAGCTTGAGACAATGTAACAAGGATTCCACCATCCCCCAGTAAGCCACCGTGCCATAGCCACGCTTGACAAGGCTATGGTCACAGTTCCCTATGGGTTTTGGTATCTCAGATAATCAGGAAATTAAGGAGTATGAGAGCATGAAATTGGCACTACCACTGAAACTAGCCGCCCTAGCCACAGCCGCCCTTTCCACCACCCTCTGGATGAGTCCCGCCAAGGCCTCCCTCTTTGGTCAACAGGAAGTAGATCAAGGGGCTTTTGCGGCAGTAGCGACCCCCTTTGGCAGTAATCAGTTTAACCTAATGATTATTGAACAACTGCCCGGGAGAAACCAGTGTTGGGCTGAGTCGGGCAGCGCTCCCATTGTGATTAACCCCCTCTGGACAACCTTTGACTTTAGTGGACATTGTGGGCGTTTTTCCGATAGTAACGGCTACTCCGTGCGCATCAATAATGAGGATTACGGCTTAGACTACCTCTTGCGGGTAGTTCAACGGAGCGGGGAACTGTTATTAGTCGCCACCCCGCGCACGGGAAGCCGTCCCGGTTTACAGGAGTTGGTTCTCGCTCGCACCAATGGCTTAAACCCCGGGGGCTATAGTCGTTTAGTTCTAACTCCCGGTTGGCGCTTCACAAAACGCACCTATCAAGACCGCACATTAGGTCATGTTTATTTCACCTATGAAGGGACTCCGGTTGGTGGAACTCCTACACCTCCCACAACGCCCCCCACAACACCCCCCACAACCCCTCCTACCACTCCAGCCACGTTCCGGGACATTGCCGGGGATATCTACCGCACTCAAATTGAGGAAGCGGTAAGAGTGGGCTTTATTGCAGGTTTTCCGGAAGATAATACCTTCCGCCCTCTGGCTTCTTTAACCCGGGAACAAGTGGTTTCGATGGTGTTTGAGGCCTTGAGAACCATTCCGGGTGTCAGTGCGACGGAACCGAGTAATCTGGCCTCGGCTCCCTTCCCCGATGTGGCAACCTCTCGGTGGAGTGCAGGTAAGATTCAGTGGGCGCGCAATACGGGGATTGTGACGGGCTATCCAGATGGTCAGTTTCGCCCTGCCCAAGCGGTGACACGGGCGGAACTCATGGCTATCATGCAGAAGGCAGCCCAGTATAGCAGAACCCAACGGGGTATGAGCGCCCAGTTAATTCAGAAACAAACGCCCTTTAATTTCACTGACACCAGTGGTCACTGGGGAAATGCGGTGATTCGTGAGATGTCGGGCTACTGTGGGGTGGCGTCTCCCTTGAATGAGCGGGGAACCAGTTTTGCGCCCAATACGGCTTCTCTGCGTAATTATGCTGCTACAGCTACGCTACGGATGCTCAATTGCGCTAAGGCAGATCAGTAGTGTAGGGTCTGCTGAATCTTATGGCGTTTCCATTTGAGTTTTGTAATCCACAAGGGAAAGCCAAGGGAACAGGGAACAATATATAGCAATCCGACGTGATTGCTATATGTGGTACTATTAGTCGGCTCGGAACATCGTAAAAATAAGCGATCCTATCCGATTTCTTCTGCTACCAAAATTGGCAATACTATGGCGGCTATTTTTCTCTTAATTAGCTTAAATGTATTGGTGACGTTCTTTCTCTTGCTCGCCCTGTATTTGTTTAAATCTGCCTTGGGTATTGATTTATTCCCGGGGAGTTTTGTTGATTTTCTCCAAAGCCGTTAAAATGAATTTAAGCCCCATGAATGATTGCCAAAACTATCTCTTAGGATTTGACCCCGGACGGGATAAATGTGGTCTTGCAGTGATGGATGAACAGGGGACTGTGTATGATCATGGGGTGATTCCTTCTGGGGAGGCGATCGCACAGATTGAACAGTATCGCCGAAAATACCCTATTACCCAGATCATTATGGGGAATCAAACCACGGCTAAAATCTGGAAACAACAGTTAATAGAGGCACTCTCTCCCCCTTTACCCATTGTCTTAGTAGATGAGCGCAATAGTTCCTTAGAGGCACGCGATCGCTATTGGGAAATGTATCCCCCTCAAGGTTTGACTCGACTTATTCCCCAAGGGATGCGCGTACCTCCTCGTCCCATTGATGATATTGTGGCGATTCTATTAATTGAACGCTACTTTCGTTCTGTAGAACACCCTTCATCCGGTTAATCCGATTGTTTTAATCGACTTCTTTTAATCGACAGTTTTCAGTAAACCATGACGAACCCCATAAAACACTCGTTCAATTAAGGTGCGGTCTTGGTCGTTGAGATCCCGTTGACCCAACATGGCAGACATGAGTTGTTGATCAAAGCGGGAAATGGTGCGAGAGGAAAGAATTTGTGCAGTTCGTTCGCGGATGTTAACAGTCATAGCACTCCTTACTGAAAAGGAAATATTAAGGAAATATTTATTATTCCTCTCTACTATGACGCAAAAAGGGGACAGGGGAAGTGAGTTTAAACTATCGTAATAGGTGATGGGGATCACTGGGATCCAACCCTAAAGAATTATTAATAAAGCCTTAATAATTCTTTCTCAATCCAAGGGGGGGATGTGGGGGAATGGAGTATTGATAACTGATTAGGGCTTGCGAGTCAGGATTACAGGAATTCCCGTTCAATCTCAATTATTGTTCTGACCTATCCGACAAACCTCAAACGAGTGGGGGGTGTGGGGTTTGGGGGTCTTCACTCGACAGTTAAGATAAGTTTTCTAATAAAAAGTCGAACAAACGATGGGCTAATTCCAGCTTAGAACAACGTCCGACTTCCTGTTTCTCGCCCGTTTTTCCTAAAAACACGGCTTGATTTTGATCGGTTCCAAAGCCTACCCCCGTTTGATCAACAGGATTGGCCACAATAGCATCTAGATTTTTACGCTTTAACTTTTCCCAAGCGGGTTGAACAATATTCCCCGTTTGAGCCGCAAAACCGATTAATTTTTGATGGGGTTGTTTCCGACTTTCTAACTCCATTAATAAATCAGGAACAAAGGTGAGGGGTAATTGAGCCGGGAGTTCCGCTTTCGGCAGTTTGACGGGGGAATATTTTTGGGGTTTCATATCTCCGACAGCGGCCGCCATGAGCAGCCAATCGGCTTGGGGAAACTCCTGTAATAGGGCTTGTTGCATCTCCCGGGCGGTTTCTATGGGAAAGGTCTTAATATCCCGGTGGAGAGGGACTGGGGGAATGAGGGGGGCATGAATCAGGGTGACGGTGGCCCCGCGCATTAGGGCCGCTTGGGCGAGGGCTACGCCCATTTTCCCGGTGGAGGGATTGCCGAGAAAACGGACGGGATCTAGGTATTCTCGGGTGCCTCCGGCGGTGATCAGGAGGCATTTTCCGGCGAGATCCTGTTTGCCTTGGGTCCAGAGCAAGGATTCTAGGGCTGTGAGGATTTCGGCGGGTTCGGCCATGCGACCGGTGCCTTGGCGATCGCAAGCTAAAATTCCTTCACCGGGGGCTAGGCTATGGTAACGGGGGATGCGTTGAATGGTTTGCCAGTTCCGTTGTACCGGGACTTGTTGCCACATTTCCGTATTCATGGCGGGGGCGAGTAGGACGGGGCAGGCAGAGGCTAAAACGGTGTTGGTGAGGAGGTTGTCGGCTAATCCGTGGGCTAATTTGCCGAGGGTGTTGGCGGTGAGGGGAGCAATGGCCAACACTTCGGCCCATTCGCCTAACTCAATATGTAGAGGGCGATGATGATCTGCTTGCCAAAAATCTTGATCGGTATAGACCCGATGGCGGCTTAAAGTCGCTAGGGTGAGGGGTGTAATAAACTGGGTCCCTTGTTGGGTCATGACCACTTTAACCTCGGCCTTGGCTTTTCCGAGGGTGGAAATCACCTCACAAAGTTTATAGGCGGCGATACCACCGCCTATACCTAACAAAATCCGTCTACCTTGAAACATGATGTGCGAAGACGCTAAACCTATGCTTCATCGTAGGCTTCAATATCCAGCAAGTAAAGATAGGGTTCTACCAACTCGCTATTATGAAAGGCGATCGCCCGCAACAGATGCCAGTCTTCTAACGCCTCAAAAGGATTAGTATAGTCATCTTGTTCTAAACGTTCAGCCAGTTTTGCTACATCTGCCGCATCAACGGATGCTAGTTTGCTCTTCGGAACCGTGATTGTCGTTGTCATGACCTTATCTCCACAGAGCGATATTACCAAGATTTACCCCATGCCCTCATCTTAGCAAAGCACTTGCTCAAAGTCTCAGTTTTGTACCATAACTTCAAGGATTTCAGGAGATTCTTCAGAATCTTGCCGAAACCGTTGGGTTAGAACATCTTTCCAGACTTGATATCCTTGGGGGCTGAGGTGTAGACCATCGGTGGTTAATTCCCGTTGTAGTTGTCCGGTTTCATCCTGAAAGAGAGGGGCTAGATTTAAATAACTCGCGCCTTCGCTTTGGGCAATTTGCGCGATCGCCTGATTTAACCGCTCAATACGTTCCGGGGGAATCGCGGCTAAACGAGTGGGCAAGATGGACTGAATAATAATCTCCGCTTGGGGATGGCGGGTTTTGAGACTCTGGAGAATTTGGCGGGTATGGCGGAGAATGGTCTGATCACTGGCCCCCTGTCGCAAATCATTCACCCCGGCCATGATGTAGATGGTACTCGGCCGGGTTTCATCGAGCGCCCCAAGACGTTGGAGGATTTGCCCCGTATTCTCCCCAGAAATCCCTTGATTGAGCCAAAAAGCGTTTCTAGATAACGCTGTTGTGGGAAACCAGAGGGTGAGAGAGTCCCCCAGCATAATATTTAGACGATTCTGGCCTTGACCTCGGGCAATGGCTTTAGCTTCTTCGGCTAACAAATTTTGCCACTGTAGATGAGTCGGGTGTTGCACGACTTTTTCCCAAGCGGGGTAAAAACTACTGGGGTGTAAGCGACTGTGTAATTCTCCCCCTTGTAAGGCCCTGAGACGTTGGTGATAGAGTTGGGGGCCAGAGGTGGGGGTAGGAGCGGCAAAAACAGGATTGAGCGGGGCTTCTGGGGTCATTTCCGGGGTCATAGGCTCTGGTGTAGGGGTGGAGGCAGCTAAGGCCGCGTTTTCCCCGAGGGAGGGCTTTTCTCCTTGAAAATGCTGTCCCAATACCCCCCATCCTGCCAAGGATACCGGAGGCGGGGGGAGAGAAATGGGCAGTAAACTAAACGCCAAAAAACACAGGTTACTCATGCTTGTTTTTTCAACAACCGTCACACTCCATACAACAAGGCAAAACGGGAAAGGTCAGGACAGTAATCAATTATTAATAATTGATTATCAACTCTCAAGTCCCTATTCCCGATTCCTAACCTGAATGGAGGGAGAAATCGCCATTAAATGCTCTAAATTGTGGGATTGCAGGGTCTTTAGAGGATCCGTTTGGTGAAACATTTGTTCGGTTAAGTACCATTGGAAGCGATCCCCCGCCAGAGGAGGACTAAACCAATAGCCCTGGGCATAATCGCAGCCTTCTTGATATAAAAACTCTAGCTGTTGCAGGGTTTCCACCCCTTCGGCAATGACGCGCAAATGTAAACCGTGGGCCATCGCAATAATGGTTCTCACCAGAGACACGGCTTCGGGATCATGGGGAATATCTGTGATGAAAGACTTATCAATTTTCAAGACCGAAAAGGGGAAGCGTTTCAGATAACTCAGGGAGGAATACCCTGTGCCGAAGTCATCGATGGAAAGGCGTAACTCCAGACGGGTCAATTCTTGGATCATTTCACTAGCCCCGGGTACATCTTCCATGAGCAAGCGTTCTGTAATTTCTAACTCTAAACAATGACCGGGTAGGCCACTGTCACTTAAGGCGTTCCCAATGGTATCAACGAGGCCGTGATCTCGAAATTGGCGCGGGGACATATTCACGGCTACCCACAGTTCATATCCGGTGATTTCTCGCCAAGTCATGGCGGCGTGACAGGCCTGGGTGGTGATCCACTCCCCAAGGGGATTAATCAGGCCGCTTTCTTCGGCGACGGGGATAAAGTGATCGGGGCGTACCATGCCCAATTCTGGGCTATTCCAACGCATGAGGGCTTCTGCCCCAACTACAACACCGGAGGCGAGATGAATAAAGGGTTGATAGTATACGGAAAGTTCTTGGTTGGCTAAGGCATGACGGAGATGATTTTCCAGACGGATGCGCCGTTGGGCGGCTTCGTTCATGCTGTTGGTAAAGAATTTGAACAGATTTCGCCCGGCCTGTTTGGCGCAGTACATGGCCGCATCGGCGTGACTCATTAAGCCGCTAATATCTAAGGCATCGTCGGGATAAATGGCGATGCCGATACTGCCGGATAGACAGACTTCCTCTCCCCCTAGATCAAAGGGCTGATTGAGGATGTCGAGAATTTTTTGTGCGATCGCCTTACAAGCAAAGGGTTGTTCAATCTCCGGCAAAATAATCAGGAATTCATCCCCCCCCAATCGCGCCACGGTGTCCCCACTGCGCAGGGCATCTAACAACCGTTGGGCGGCTAACATCAGCAAATGATCCCCCATCGCATGACCCAAGGTGTCGTTAATGTTTTTAAAGTGGTCTAAGTCCACAAACATCACCGCCACTCGTTTATTCTTGCGTTCCGCTTGGGCGATCGCCTGGTGCATCCGATCATGAGCTAAAAACCGATTGGGTAAGTCCGTTAGCGCGTCGTATTTAGCCTGATGGAAAAGAATAGCCGCCGTTTCTTTTTGGGCCGTAATATCTTCTTTTACCGCCACAAAATGGGTAATTACATCGTTTTCATCCCGAATCGCCGAAATAGAGGCTTTTTCCCAAAACAATTGACCATCTTTCCGTTTATTCTGGAACTCCCCGTGCCATTCTAACCCTTCACTAATCGTCTCCCACAGCATTCGATATTCTTCCTCACTGGTAAACCCAGATTTGAGAATACGCGGGTTTTTGCCCATCACTTCTTCGGCTTTATACCCCGTAACTCGCTCAAATTTCGGATTAACATACTCAATATCTCCCTCGGCATTGGTAATCACAATCGAAGCTGGACTTTGTTCACAAGCTTGAGAAAGGATTTTTAGGCGTTCTTCCGTTTGTTTCCGGGCTGTAATATCAGTGAGGGAGGCTAAATAGGCCGTTTCCTCATCCCAAGGTAACTCGACCACCCGCATATCCACAATCGCTAGGGTATTATCTGGTCGATATAACGCGATTTCTGTAGAATTTCCCGCCACCATGGGAACCCCCCAAATCGTGTCTAATAGCTTCTCGGAGGAGCGACCTAATAGTTGTTCGGCAGCCGGATTGACAAACAACACTTTGCCCTCTTTATTAACAATAATAATCCCATTAGCAACGGTAGAAATAATACGCTGTAAACATTCTTCCGTCTCCTGTAAGGCACTTTCAGCCTTTTGGTAGGGAGTAATATCTAAAAAAGCCGCCATAAAGCACAGGGGCTGATCTTCTGTATCTGTGATTAAATTAGCTACGACTTGAACATTAAACAACTGATGATTGTGTTTTTTCCCCGTGAGTTCACCGGACCAAGTACGGTGACATATTAACGCCATTATCACCCTTTGAGCCACTTGGGAATCCTGCCAGAATGAATCAACTGCCTGACCTAAAACCTCACTGGCTTTCTCATAGCCCCACATCTTCAGAAAAGCACTATTAACATAGGTTAAACGACCTTGCAAATCCGCTAAAGCAATAGCATTAATTGAAGCCGCAATTGTAGAATTTTGTACCCGGTTTTTGGCAATTTCTGCTTGTAATGCCCGATTCTGTTCTTTCAGTTGTTGCGTTAGGTGATAAACCTTTAAATGATTGTTAATTCGCGCCAAAATTTCATCATGTTGAAAAGGTTTCGTGATATAATCAACTGCGCCTAATTTTAGACCTTTTACCTTGTCAACACTTTCAGCTAAAGCTGTCATAAAAATTACCGGAATTTCTTGAGTTTCCGGGTTAGATTTTAACTCCCGACAAGCCTCAAAACCATCTATTTCTGGCATCAAAATATCCAGCAGAATTAAGTCCGGCTTCACTTTTTTTATTTTATTAATTCCCGTTCTGGCATCCCGCGCTACAAACACCTGAAACCCCGAATTTTGCAACACAGCAGATAACACCTGAAGATTCGCAGGTTGATCATCTATAATAAAAATGTTGATGCCGGAGAAAGTAGCCATATTCATCGCTTTTCATAATCTAAGCCTAGAGTTATATCCAAAGGGCAAAACACAAAAATCAAAGTTAACTGATTAAATTGCAAAATTTAACTTGCAAAAGTATTGACGAAGTTGGTGGTTTAGGGATATTCTTTCGTTTAGTTCGTTTCCGAATCATCTTGTTATTAATCTGTTTGCTCGGCTAATTCAATCAGGTCAAAAATTTCCTGATCGGCGAACTCCTGACCTAAATCCCAAAGGCGATTTGCAAATTTTAAGTACAGATGATCCAGTTTCTTTAAACGGTCAATTTCTTGAAAAATTGTCTTAAAATCCCCTATCTCCAGAGCCTGTTTAATCCCTAATAGCTCTTCGGGAGGAGGCAATTTCCAAGTTGAATGAGATGCACTCTCACATAACGCACTATCCTCCACACCAGATGGGTCAGAATCTGGAGGTCTAGCGGTTAACCAAGAAATATGCAAAAGTTTTTGCAGTTTGGCAAAAAATTCTGGTAGATCAATGGGTTTCCCTATAAACTCATTATAACCGAAATCAGAACGCTCAAACTTTTCTAAATCGGAAAAGCTGGCGGAGATAGCGAGGATGGGTAAGGATTTAAATTGGGGTAAGTTGCGTAAATTCCGGGTCAAAGAGAATCCATCCATTACAGGCATTTTAATGTCTGTAATCACTAAATCAGGAAGGTTATTAATCGCTTGCTCTAACCCTTCTTGACCATTGGTTGCAGAATATACAATAAAGTCTAAATTCTCCAATAAACTGATCAATAAAGAACGGTTTTCTAAACGATCATCAATTACTAAAATTTTTTGCTTTCTCCCAGTATAACCAATAATTTGCTCGGCAGGTTTTGAAATTTCTGAGATACTTTCTACTCCCACTTCGCTCAAATCTAAATCAAACCAAAATTCACTCCCTTGACCTTGTTCACTCCGCACATTAAGCTGACTCCCCATTAATTTAACAAGTTCTTGGGAAATGGTTAACCCTAAACCTGTGCCTTCATAATGTGCCGAAGTATCACCCACTTGTTCAAAGGGCAGGAAAATATGCTCAATATCGGCGTTACTAATCCCGATTCCTGTATCTTTGACAGTTAAGCGAATGGAATGCAAAACAGACAGATTGGGATGTTTTTTGAGAGAATAGGGTAAATGTTGGACGGATAAGGTCACTGTGCCAACTTTAGTGAACTTGATGGCATTATTTAATAAGTTCATCAAAACTTGTTTCAGACGCTTTTCATCTACATAAACTCCTAACGGTAAACGAGGATCTAGATCAAGGATTAAGTCAATATCTTTCTGTTCAGCTTTGGGCTGAATTATGGCGACTAGCCCTTCTAATAAGCTGGGTAAATGAACAGGACGAGGATAGAGTTCTAGCTTGTCTGATTCGATTTTAGATAGGTCTAAAACTTCATTAATGAGATTTAATAAATGATAGCCACATTGTTGGATAATATTCAGTTCTTCTTGTTGTTTTGGGGTTAAATTGGGACAACGTTTGAGTAACTGAGTATAACCAAGTATGCCATTTAAAGGGGTGCGTAACTCATGGCTCATGGTAGCCAGAAAAACACTTTTAGCTTGATTGGCTTGCTCGGCTTGTTTTCTCGCCTCTTTTAAGGTCGCTTCTGCTAATTTTCGATGGGTAATATCTGCACAAATGACGACAAATCCGGTGAATTTTTCACTCACATCAAGCATAGGTTTTGCTTTAATTTCAAACCACCGTCTTCCCTGGTTTGTGGGCAAATATTTTTCAATTTCGGAGTTTTCTCGACTGGGATCAAATGTTTTTATATAGCGAGATAACCAAGGAAGTTTTAAGGTTAAGGACTGCCCAGCGTAATATAATTTCCCTGAGCCTTTAAGGGAGGTAAAGGTTTGGGCGGCAATCTCGTTGATGTTGACTAAATTATGCTGCTCATCTAAGAAAAAAACGGCTTCGTTTAAGCTTTCAAAAATGGTCAAATATTTGTTTTTTTCATTGGTTAAACTGCGATTTTTTGTCTGTAATTCTCCAAGTTGCTCATTTTCTGAATGATTACTCCACTCTTGACAAAACCCCAATTCAATGCGGTCAAAAAAACGATGGAGAATGTGGGTATAATATTCGGACTGTTGTGGAGAAAAGTCGCCAAGGTGCAACAAATCCAGATAGGCTTGACGATAGTATTTCATTAAGCTCAAAAATAGAGGGAGTGTAATTCCCCTTGTGCGGTGTCGTTTGGCTTCGAGAATACCAAAAGCGGCGATCGCATCTTGAGTAAAATCCATCTCAGGAGACAGTTCCCACGTCTCTGGAGGCTGTTTCAATGCCGTTAATAGGGGATCTGATAACCCACAAATAGAAGCCCGCCAAGCCTCTGCTAGGGTGGAGGTGTAGGCGGTGTAGTGTTGCGCTTTGGCGTAGTAGAGGATACGAGACATTAACCAGTCTTCATGGCTGGCTACTAATGCCCCTAGCGGATCTAATGGGTATAATGTACTAGGTTGGGTAACTTCTCGTCCAGATCGTTCCTCGGATGATGTGCGATCGCTCATAGCCCTCTAACTGCCTAGTGAGGTGACAAGTTTCGAGCCTTTGATCCCACATAATCCCCCTAAGCGGCATCTCCCAAAACTTGATCCCTAAGCAGATTCTGCCTCCTTCTTACCATCTTAGGATGGTCAAGAAAGTTTAGGAACATTTTTTCAAACCTTCGTTACTTAAATTTACTTGAACAAAAGTTATCCAGATTGACGTTCTCCCCCGCCTGAAGGCAGGGGGATTCATCGTTCTACGAGTCTCCGTTAGCTGACAGGATTTCTCCAACCAACCAAGAGGGAATCTCTCCCGATGCGTGAATTCGGGCGCGCCCCAC
>NZ_JAIHOM010000140.1 GCF_026130165.1 Spirulina subsalsa FACHB-351
GGAGCAGGGGGGCGGGGGGGCGGGGGAGCGGGGGAGCAGGGGAGAAATTCCCTATCACCTATTCCCTATTCCCTAAATTATCCCGGCTGACTCGTATAAACGGCGGAGAATGGCGAGAATTTTGTCACCGTAGAGGGGATCGGAAGACCATCTACCCGAGAGTTTAGCGACGGTGGGAGCAATGCCTCGGGTGACGAAACGGAAGCGGGGATCGATGATTTCCTGAACCATGGGTTCAAGACTAGCATAGGCTTTGAGGTGTTGAATTTGCGCTCTCACTCCAATTTGAGCGCTGGGGAAACTGGCATAACCGCCTCCTCCCACGGTGCCGAGGGTGGCAAAGTTGTTCTGGGAGGGGGTGACTTGTCCGCCAAAGCGGAGGAAGTTGGTAGAGAGACACATTTGAGAGAAGGCGATATCATGATTAACTCCTTCTAGGGCGGCTTCTTCCCGGAAGAAACGGGGGAGATCGGGGAATTGGGATAGCGCGCTTTCGTGGTTGGCTTTTAGGAACATGATCAGTTGCACTTCGGAGGTTCTCCCTTGTCCCATGATGCGATCAATGGTGGTGAGACAGGTTTGATTGAGCGATCGCAATACTACCGTCCGAGTTTCATTTTCCCAACCCACACTGATATTGAATTCCCGCAATTCCACCGCTTTCACATAGACCACCCCTTGATATTCCACTAGGCGAATATTGGGTTTTTGGGAGAGATCCACATTCAATCGATCTACCAAATCCATGGGAATAAAGGAGTTGCTATTAATCAAGACCCCTTGTTCTTCATAGACTTGGCCATTGATTTGAATATTAATCACCGGATGGGTGATGATGGGGGGTTTGGGGCTGGTGCCAGACACTTCACGGCTCCAGGCTTCTAAACCGTCGGCAATGCCTAACGCCATATCTCGCCGTCGATTGATCATTAAAGCGCGATCTTCAGGATTGGAGAGAAAACCCACTTCTAGGAGGATGGAAGCAATGGCAATATCTCGACAAAAAGCCAGTCTTCCCACTCCGGTGGCTGTATCTGGTCGAGATCCGCGACTGGGGAGTTGAGGCAGACGGCGGATCAGGGATAAGAGAATCATGTCCCCGTGTTTTTTGCGGTCGAGATTTCCGGCCACATAGAAGGCGGTGGCACCTCGGGCGGTGGGATCTGAGAAGGAGTCGGCATGAATTTCAATGGCGACATCTCCAGAACGCGCTCGTTCGTTAATCCAAGTAATGGTAGCCCGCAAACTCAGGGTATCAGGAACCGATAAGACCTCAAAACCTCGCGATCGCAACTCGGGGACAATCACATCCCGCAATAAAATCATTTGTTGTGCTTCGGTTGTTCCTCCGGCCACTGCACCGGGATCAATGCGTCCTCCTTCTGATCCACCATGTCCTGCGGAAACAAAAATCCTTCCCATAACTGTTGTGTTCCTTGCAACTGTTAACAACTACTCTACAACCTGAGGCTTGTCAGGTCGGCGGCTCCTTGACCCCCACCTGCGAGGGCGCGAGGTGGGGGAATGCGTCGCTATTTTGTTCAATCATACAAAATCTAGGGAAGCGGGAATACGGCTGACTGATTACAAAGTCAAGGTTGACTGTATTAGCTTTCTCGTAAACGTTTAACCGCTAAGGCTACCACCCCCCCGGTAATTAAAACAATTCCGCCCATTTGTTGCCAATTCAAGGTTTCTCCTATCAACACTAAGGCGAGGAGGGAGGTGAGAACCGGCCCGGTGTTGGCAATTACTGAGAAAAGGGCAGCCCCGGCCCAGTGGATGCCGAAATTCTGGAACAAATAACTGCCCAAGGTGGTGAGGCCTAGGAGAATCCCCGCAATGAGTAAATGGGGTAACAAGTCCCCATCAAAACGGATGTCGGGGACAATTTGCCAGAAAAAGAGACTCCCTAAACCGGAAAAAATCAGAATCAGAAAGAACTGAATCAGGGTGAAAGGAGCGGGATTAATGTCTTTAAAACAAAGCTTGGTAAAAATGACACAGAAGGCAAGGGTGAGGCCAGAACCTAGGGCTGTGAATACTCCTGTGTAGGATAGGTTAATGGTTGCACCAAAGGGAATGGCAATGATGATCACCCCTAAAAACACCACTAGACTCATGCCGATGGTGAAGGAGGTCAGGCGATCGCCAAAAAAGACCCGCGATAACAAAATGGTGATAATGGGATAGGTTAAAATTAAGGTCGTGACGACCCCGGTTTCTAAGTTCCCAAAGGCAATATAGGCTAGGGTTTGAGAGATAAACAAAAAGAAAGCACTCCCCAGAACATTCCGCCACAGACGGTTTTTCTGGCCGCTAAATAATTGCCCCAAATCCTGCCAAAAGGGTTGAGCGCCAATTTGATAAATATTTGTGCCTATCGCCCCCACTAAAGGCACTACGACTATCATCCGCAACCAGAGAATCAAGATGGAGTTGCCTAGACTAGGGCTAATAATCCCTCCCACTTCCCACACCCCTAACACGCTACTTTTAAACAAAATGGTGCGGGTAATAATATTTTGCAGTCCAAAGGCTACACAGGAGAGCAGAGCAAAGAAAATCCCGATCCGGATTTGTTGGGCTGGGGGGGGAGTGCTGGGAACCGCCGCGCTGGGTTTGGAGGGGGAGAGGGGGGCTTTTGGGGGGCTAGAGGGGGCAGGGGAGGGCTTGAGGGGTAATCCTCCCAATTGCTCGACTAAACCCTGTAGAATGGCTTCTCCTTGCCGTTCTAGATGCTGCATCCGGTTGAGTTGTTGGGAGATTGTGCTTTGATAGCTGTTTAGGTCTTCTTGGATGGCCTGAAAGGTTTGGTGGATAAAGGCCTGTAGAATCACTTCTCCCTGAGATTCCATGCTGTGCATCCGACTGAGTTGTTGGGAGAGGTTGCTTTGATAGCTGGTTAAGTCCTGTTGTAGGGTGTGGAAGGTTTGGCTTAGGGTGCTGTCGAGATGGGTTAGATTGGCGTAGGGGTCCCCATTGGCGGCAGAGGCCGCGAGGGCGGCGGGATTGGCTTTGAGCCGTTCTTTTAACTCGCTGGTGAGGAGTTGAGCAAATTGTTTGGCCCAGAGTTGTTGCTGGGCCAGTTGTTCATGGGAGAGGGCTTCTTGACGTTGACTTTGCCAGTGGTGGTATTGAGCGCGCAGATCTTCAATTTCTTGAATCAGACGGGATTTCTCGCTCTGTAGCCATCGGACATCCTGATTGAGTTGTCCACTAATGTCTTGCCGTAGATGCTCAATTTCTCGGGTTAGAGCTTGGAGGGCCTCGTCTGTGTAACGGGGGCGATGGGCTGGTTCTTTCCCGGTCGGTTGTTCCGATGGCATCATTATGTTTTAACCCTTAATGTGACGCAGCTTTCTCCTCGTTTCTCGGTTTTTATGAGAAAACTAGAAAATTTTACGGGAAATCTGGTCTTAAATGAACTTTCTACAGAATCTCTTTAGAATAGAAGCAGGGTTAATTCTTGTTGGTATTTTTGGGTGAGGGGGTGTTGATGGCCGAGGAGGGAGAAGAGGGATAAGAGGGCTTTTTTGGCTCCGTCCTTGCGGTATTGGCGATCGCATTCCACAATTTCTAGAAACCCTTGTAATGCCTCCTCATAGTCCCCAGAGAGGGCATTCTGGGCGGCCTGGGCAAATTTCCGATCGAGTTCACTCTCTCCCCCCTGTTTAGCGGCTGTTGTCAACTCAATTAATAAGCGCAGGGACTGGATTTGCTGGGCATAATCCCGATCGGATGAGTCAATAGTATTTAACATTTTTTGGGCGGCTTCGGGTTGATTGACTTGCAGGAGAAATTTAGCCGCCTCGATGGTTACTAAGGCACTATCGGGGAATTGCTCGAATAACTGATCATACTGTTGTTTGGCTAGGGGTGCATTGCCTTGGGCGATCGCCTGTTTCGCCGCTTCTAGCCCCAATTCTAGGCTAGACTTGAGGTTCAACTGAGCCAACAACTCACGGATTTTCCCCTCCGAAGTCGCCCCGACAAAGCCCGAAAATACCCGCCCTTGTTGCACCACTCGCACATCTGGCACTCCTTCGACTCCAAACTGACTCGCCAACTCAGGGTTCTGGTCAATATCCACTTTTGCTAGGATAAAATCGTATTCTTGCACCAACTTTTCCAGTAACGGTTTTAACACTTGACAAGGCCCGCACCAAGTGGCAAAAAAATCCACCAGCACCGGTTTTTGATGGGATGTTTCTACCACTTCTTGGGCAAAGTTTTCTGTATTCACTGTAATTGAATGACCCATGATTGATTCTGGCTTAAATCCTTGTAAAGTCGAAATAAAGGGATGAGTTTTAACCCAGGTTAAAATATAACATTTTTATCTTAATCGTGAAACTAAATGCTTAAATTGGACTCTATTAACCGAACCTAAATCCCTTAAAATTAAGCTTTTCCCTAGCCCCACGAGTAGAGTTATTCAGCAAGCCGTACCTAAATTTAACAGCTTCAGATTTTGTCACCCTAGGGACAAACAAGCGCTGACTGTTTCCACCACAGACTGACCTAAACTGTCCAAATCATAGCCCCCTTCTAAGCCAAATAAGAGACGAGGGGTAAGGGGAAGTAATAAACGGGTAAATTGACCATAATCCTCTGGATATAACTTCATCCCCGCTAGGGGATCATCAGCATTGGCATCATACCCAGCACTGACTAGAATTAAATCAGGTTGAAAGTGTTGTAAAAAGGGGATGACTTGCCCTTTAATCACTGACTCATATTCTCTAACAGTAGAGCCGGCGCGGAGGGGGATATTTAAGACATTTTTATACATTCCCCGCTCATAGGCCTGTCCGGTGCCGGGGTAAAAAGGGGACTGATGTAAAGAACAATAGGCCATCTGGGGATCGGTTTCCGTGGCGCATTGGGTGCCGTTGCCGTGGTGAACATCCCAATCAAAAATAGCCACTCGTTGAATGTCGGGCTGTTCTAGGGCATAATGAGCGGCGATCGCAGCATTGGAGAATAAACAAAACCCCATCCCGCGCTGGGGCTCCGCATGGTGGCCAGGAGGACGGGCCGCCACAAAGGCCGGGCGATTGTTGGCTAAAACCTGATCCACTCCATCTAACCACCCACTGACCGCTAAAAGGGCGATGTCATAACTGCCCTGAGAAACTGGAGTATCGGGATCTAAAATGCCTCCTCCCCGTCGGCGTGCGATCGCCTGCACCTCTTCCAGATAATCTGGAGTATGGACTTGTAGCACCCAAGGCAGAACATTGCGTTCTGTTAAGGGTGTGGGGTAATGCCACGTTAACTGATGGGCAAAAGAGGCGGCTTTTAAAGCGTTCACAATCGCCGTTAAACGCGCAGGACGTTCCGGGTGAAAAGACCCCGTATCATGGTCGAGAAAACGGTCAGAATAAATAATGGGGAACATAGATGAGTTGAATAAGTGGTAGGAGTTAATTGAGGATTGTTGATTTATTATCCGCGATTTCTGGGAGGTTTTCTATGACGACAATTCGTTTAATGCACGCTAAACTCCATCAAGTGCGGGTGACTCGCGCCAATCCCGACTATATGGGTAGTGTCACCATTGATCAGCGTTTAATGGAACAGGTGGGAATTTTCCCCTTAGAAGAAGTTCAGATTTATAATTCCCAAAACGGCCATCGTTTTAGCACCTATGTCTTACCGGGGGAAACTGGATCCGGCTGCATCGAGATTAATGGAGCCGCCAGTCATTTGTGTGGGGTGGGGGATGCGGTGATTATTGTGGCCTTTGCCCAGCGCGATCGCGCCGAAGTCATCAAAACCGGTCATCAGGCCACCGTATTCATCAGTAACGCTCAAAACCAATGTCAAGAATTATTGGTGCAGCAAGTCATCCCCAATTTTGCCCAAGAAAGGCTAGATTTTCAGAGTGAATCGGTTCTCAAAGCGGCCATTCCCACTGAAATGGAACCCCTGCCCCCTCCTCCCCCTCGTCCACCCATCGACAACGACCCCGACGAAATGTTAGACCGAGGGGTGGAATCGCCACCCTCCCCGAATTTTTCTTTTCTAGACCCTCCCCCTCCCTATGATTCAACCCAGTTTTGAGCGAGCGACGATTCAACAACGGGGCCTCCTTCACCTGTTATTCTTAGCCGTTTCAAGCACCACCTTTGGCGTAATTGCCTTGACCTTGGGGACTTCCCTCTTTCTCCATCGTGCCGGGGCTGCCTATTTGCCTCTGTCCTATGTCTTAATGGGGATTCTGTCCATTCCCATCTATGGGGGACTCTCCCAAATTGTCGATACCACTAGCCGCCCGAAACTTTGCCGGATTTTATTGGGAGTAGCCATTGCCTTTAGTTTCCTCGCTTGGTTTCTCCTGCCTCTGGACACCTTACCCATTTATTACCTGATCCACATTGGGCTGTATGTGCAGTGGATTCTCATGACTGAGGTTCTATTCCCCAGCTTAGTTTCCGATTATTTCACCAGTTTGGACTGGAAACGCTACACCCCCATTTTGCGCATGGCCAACGCGGTGGGGGGGCTGTTGGGCGGGGCATTACTCAGTGGGTTAGTTTCGTGGGTATCTCCCCAAGATGTGTTACTCTACCTGCCCCTCTGTTATGGGGTTATGATCGGTCAATTGTTCTATCTGGAGAAAACAGAAACCCCCCTCGAAGTTTGCCACCTCCAGCCTCCAGAATCCTTGCTGAAGAGCTTAAATCATTTGCCCGACCTGTTGAGCAAATATCCCATTATTGGTTTTTTATGCAGTAGTACCTTTTTATTTATCCTACTCTACAGTTTTGCCGAGTTTGAGTATTACAGCATCTACTCTCAAACCTTTGCCGATGACCAAGATTTAACCCGTTTTCTCGCCATTGTGCGGGTGGTGAATAGTATTTTACCTCTAGTGTTATTAGCCCTAGTCACCAAGCCCTTAATTCGCCTGTTAGGGGTCACAGGGATTAGTTTAATTTACCCCCTCACCACCTTAGCCAGTTTTGGGGGGTTAGTCTGGCAAGGGAATTTAGGGACGGCCGTCTTTGCCAATTTAAACACCAACGGCATTGAAGACAGTTTGAATCAACCCATCCAGTCCCTGAATTATAATGCGGTGCCTTATGCCTTGGTGGGGCGGGTGCGGGTGATTGGCAATGGGTTGTTTTTCGCCTTGGGATTAGCCACGGCTGGGGTATTATTACAACTCTGCCAACTCTTTTTAACCCCTTTACAGGTGGGCTATGGGGGATTGGTGTTAAGTGGGGCGTTTTTCGTCCTGCGTTATCAAATGGGGAAGAGTTATCTGCAATCCTTACTCACCATGTTGAGGACAGGAGTCGTGAAAGTGAAGGATGTGCAGGAAGGATTGCGTTTGCCGGGTTCCTATCGGGAACAAATTCAAAACCTGTTAACGAGTGAAGAACGCAGTGATCAAATTTTAGGCCTAGAATTGGCTACCCGAGCCGAAGCTAGCCAGCAGTTTCTCCCCTTGGTGCAGCCTTTGCTCAACACCACAGATGAGGCAATTCGTCAAGCTATAATCACTTATTTTAGTGAACGTCGCCGCCCGGAAATGGTGCAGTATTTACGGGAGTTACTGAGGGCAGAAGGGGCGGAATCGCGTCTTTTTGCCCTAGAAGCTCTCATTGCCAGTGACTATTCCTTTTCCCCCTCAGAATTGGAGCAGTTGTTAGCCAGTCTCAACCCCCAAATCCGCGCTCTAGTTTGTGTGGCCGCGGTGGGCCGTCAGGAAATCGAGTTACAACAAATCTGTCGGGAGATGTGGCTGTCTCCCTTAGAAACGGCGACCCAACAGACGATTATCCGCACGGTTCGCCGCACCCAGAACCGCCAATTTATCCCCCTCCTGCAAACCTTACTCGCGGATGCTCCCACAGAGATTACAAGACAGGGTTTAGAGGCCTTAACGAGGCTAGCCCGGCCGGGGGATTTGGCCTTGGGTAAGTGGGCAGAGCCTTATTTAGCGGAGTCGGATGGTTTGGTGCGGGCGATCGCCTTAAAACTCCTCGGCATCATCCGTCATCCCGATTTACTCCTTGCCATTGCCACCGGACTCAACAACGAGGATTTAAATGTACGAATGTGGGCCGCCAGTGCCTTAGCCAGTTATGGTAATGACGGGTTAAAAGTGGCTAATATTTACTTAAACTCCACCCGGTCCGAAGTCCGAGAAGCCGCGATCGCCAGTGTTGCCAAAGTGCGCACCCCCCAAGCCACCCACCTCCTCTATCAGTCCTTTAAACCCCACTACCAACTCCTGCAACAAACCGAGCGCTGGCTGTCTCAAATGCCCCTAGATGCCCCGATGTGGGAACAATTAGCCGTCATCATCCAAGATTATCAACAACGGCTCTTACACCGGGTTTTATACCTCCTTTCCTGTTTAGATCGAGAAGGCACCCTGCGGGATATTCGGCAAATTCTCCACAGTCCCGACCCCCGTTTACAAGCCAATGCCGTAGAAACCCTACTCTCCCTCAAACATCGTCGTTTTGTTCTGCCCTTAGTTCCCCTGTTAGAGCATCATCTCCCCTCCCGTTCCGACCGTTTACTAGAGCCAGAAACCTTATTAAAGGAAGTCTTAGCTGCCCCAGATCGTTGGATTCGCGTCGGGGGTTTATTCGTCATCTCCCAAAACCTGCCCCAATACCGTTCCCTGCTCCGAGAATCATTACTCACCGACCCAGATCCTCTGATTCAGCGTTTAGCCTACTCCCTGACCTTGGGCTATCAAGAAAACCTACCCGATAATGACTGGTTTCTCCATCAAATCTTCTTTCTGAAAGAAACCCCTTTTTTCCGTCACCTCTTTTTAGAGGAACTCCTCGCCCTGAACCCCATTTTGGATCAAAAAAGTTACACCCCCAGCAGCATTATTTACACCTCCCACACCTCAAAACCCGGTCTATATCTAGTCGAATCCGGGCGGGTGGAAATGCGAGTGGGGGAAGGGTTTGGGGTACTAGAAAGCGTCATTAGTCGCGGGCAAACCTTTTGTGAGATGAGTTTGTTTGATGACAGTCCCACCCCTCAACAAGGGGGCATTCCTCGACGATTTGCGATCGCCACCACCCCCTGCACCGTCCTCTTCCTCTCCCGGCAAAAATTCGAGCGAGCCATTAACACCTGTCCCCGTCTCCTCCTCAGTTTCACCCAAATCCTCAAGTTTTAGGTCGTCGCCCAAACGGGTGGATGCCCCCCAACAAGTGCCTTAACGTCCGCAACTGTTCCGCCGTCCCCATACAAATCAATAAATCCCCCTCCATCAAGCGCGTATCCCCCGTTGGCCCCCCGATTAACGTGCCATCCTCCCGCCGAATCGCCAAGACCAACGCCCCCGATAAAGCCCGTAAATTAGTAGAGCTAAGGGTTTTTCCCACACAGCCCCCCGAATTAGAAGATAACAAAAACTCATCAAGATACAACGAACGATTAACCCCGGTAATAATTCCATCCACAAAATCCATCACCCGAGGGCGTAACGCTGCCGCCGCCAACCGTCGCCCCCCCGTAATATAGGGCGACACCACCGCATCCGCCCCCGCCCGCTTCAACTTCAGCACCGCCTCCTGATTATTAGCCCGGGCAATGGTGCGCAGTTGAGGATTCAAGGTTTTTGCCGACAGCACCGTATAGAGATTTTCCGCATCCGAAGGCAAGGCCGCCACCAAACAGGCCGCCCGGTCAATACGCACATCCAGCAAACAATCATCCAGCGTCGCATCCCCTTGTACCGCCATATGACCATCATGTTGGGCTTCCGACACCGAATCCGGGTCACTATCAACAATCACAAAAGGAATTTTTTCCGCCGCAAACTCCAAAGCCACTTGATGCCCCATCCGCCCATAGCCACAGATAATGTAATGATCTTGGAAACTCTCAATCAAGCGTCTCTTTTGCCTCTCACGAATTCTTTCTTGAAAATAGCCTTGGATGATGGCTTCCGTAAAGCGGTTGACGATGTAACCAATGGAAACAATCCCCAATACGATTAATACCATCGTGAACAGTCGGGAGCGATCATCTAAGGGTCGAACCTCTGAAAAGCCCACCGTGGCGAGGGTAATCATGGTCATATAAGCCGCTTCCGTTAAAGACCAGCCCTCAACATACCAGTACCAAAAAGTCCCCAAGCAGAAAACCCCGCCTAGGCCCAGAAGTCCACCTAACAGTTCCTGCCATAAACGCTTTTCCTGCTTGCTAACGCGAGCCATTTGTTCGTTCTATCCCTGAAATCTAAAATCTAAAATCTAAAATCCCAAATCTCAGCAGGATTCCGTTTAACATTTGGTAAAGACCCAAATTATTATGAAAATACGGAGTTAGCCCGTGAGTCCAGAAACTCTTATTCCTTCTCCTGCCGTACCCACTTCTACCGGAAATTCTCCCTTTGAGGTAGACCGCTTCAATACCTATGTGATGAACACCTACGGACGGTTTCCCATTGCCCTAGAACGGGGAGAGGGCTGTCGCGTTTGGGATAGTGAGGGTAAAAGTTATTTAGATTTTGTCGCTGGGATTGCCACTTGTACCCTCGGTCATGCTCATCCGGCTATGGTACAGGCGGTGACTGAGCAAATCCAAAAACTCCATCATGTCTCTAATCTCTACTATATTCGGGAACAGGGGGAACTCGCCGAATGGATTGTAAATCATTCTTGTGCCGATCAGGTGTTTTTCTGTAATTCTGGAGCAGAGGCCAACGAAGCAGCGATTAAATTGGCGCGTAAATATGCCCATGTTGTCCAAGAGATTCAGTACCCAGTCATTTTGACGGCGAAAGCCAGTTTTCACGGTCGCACCTTAGCCACCATTACCGCTACGGGACAACCGAAATATCAAAAGGATTTTGACCCCCTGATGCCGGGGTTTGAATATGTCCCCTATAACGATATTGAGGCGCTGGAAAATGCCATCGGGGAACTCGATGAGGGCAACCGCCGCGTCGGGGCGATTATGTTAGAACCCTTACAGGGTGAGGGGGGTGTCCGTCCGGGGGATTTAGATTATTTCCTCCGGGTGCGCAAGATTTGTGATGAGGTGGGTCTACTGCTCATTTTGGATGAGGTGCAAGTGGGCATGGGACGCACCGGAAAACTCTGGGGGTACGAAAATCTGGGCATTGAACCGGATATTTTCACCAGTGCCAAAGGGTTAGCCGGGGGGATTCCCATTGGGGCGATGATGTGTAAAAACAGTTGTAATGTGTTTGAACCGGGGAATCATGCCAGTACCTTTGGGGGCAATCCTTTTGCTTGTGCAGTCGGTTTAGCGGTAGGGAGAACCTTGTTGGCGGAGAATCTCCTACAAAATGTTCAGGCTCGGGGGGAACAGTTGCGGAAAAATCTCCGGGCGCTGACCAAAAAAGCCCCGAATGTATTCGCGGAAGTACGAGGATGGGGGTTAATCAACGGCATTGAACTCCACACCACAGCAGGTTTCTCGTCCATTGAGATTATTAAAGCGGCAATGGATGAAGGCTTATTATTAGTCCCAGCCGGTCCCCAAGTGGTGCGCTTTGTCCCACCCTTGATTGTCTCGGCTGATGAAATAGAGGAAGCTACGGACAAATTGGAACGGGCGCTCTCCCGTTTGTAATGGGTATGCACTCCCGGGGGAGCAGGGGAGCAGGGGAGCGGGGGAGCAGACCTAGTCCCTAGTCCCTATTCCCTAGTCCCT
>NZ_JAIHOM010000141.1 GCF_026130165.1 Spirulina subsalsa FACHB-351
AGGGGGAGCAGGGGAGCAGGGGAGCAGGGGAGCAGGGGAGCAGGGGAGCAGGGGAGCAGGGAATTGATAATTGATAATTGATAATTATTTCCGATTCCCTATTACCTATTACCTATTCCCTATTCCCTATTCCCTTGTGGATTACAAAACTCAAATGGAAACGCTATAGCTAGATTTTTAATAAAATATGAAAAAAAAATGAGATAAAAATAAATTTAAAACATTCATTTGATTTATTTTTTTGAAAGTGTTATTTTTGCAGTAACCTATGACTAAATCTTGAGTAAACTAACCTTAAATGAACCTCACTACAATCCTACTCATTGCCTTGGGGTTATCCGCCGATGCCTTTGCCGTTTCCCTTTCCAGTGGCTTAGTCATTCGCCATATTAAATTAAACAAAATCTTAAAAATTGCCTTATTTTTTGGTGTTTTTCAAGCCATAATACCGTTAATTGGCTGTGGAATTGCCCGCAATTTTCAGGGACTTTTATTAAACTTTGATCATTGGATTGCCTTTATTTTACTATCTTGGATTGGGGGGAAGATGATTTATGAGGCCCTACAGGAAGACGAAAATTAAGGGTTTGATCCTCTAGATAATTACACATTATTAGGGTTGGCGATCGCAACCAGTATTGATGCTTTAGCCGCCGGGGTAAGTTTCTCCGTGTTACAAGTCGCCCTCGCCCCCGTCATTACCATTATTGGCATGACCACCTTTGCCCTCTGTTGTTGTGGAGTCCTAATGGGTCATCGTTGTGGGGACTTCTTTGGCAGTAAAGTTGAGATTCTAGGCGGATTGATCTTGTTGGGCATTGGGATCAAAATGTTAATCGAAATCATAACCTCGTGAAGGTCTTGCCCTCAGTGCGGGGTGCATTATGGCATTAAATATCGATATACTAAAGACCAAGATGTTGCTGCCGCTCAGTCGTCATGCAACGAGTTCTTGTCCTTGTAACCGATAAACAACTCGCCTTTAGGCAGTGGAGTGTCAAACTAAGGACTTAGGTCTGATCATCCCTCACAACATAAGCACTATGCCATCTAGTATTTCACTACTGACCAAAGAATTACCCAGTTTAGACTATACTGCTACTCCAGAACGCTTTGACATCACTTGGGAATCCCCACTCTCCACACTCTTGGGCTTAGGACGGGCAGCAGGAGCAGATTTTGTTGAATTTTTCCTAGAACGGGTCAACTATATCAGTTGTCTTGCCGAAGAAGATACCATTACCAGTATTACCCCACGCCTCTCCACAGGGGCCGGAGTGCGGGTTTTCCGGGGGATAGGAGACTGTTACGTTAGCACCAATGACCTGTCATTCCAAGGGCTAAAGGGAGCTTTAGAGAAAGCGCTAGCCATCTTAGGGTTAACATTACCAGCCCCTAATTCCTACGTTCCCGAAGTGTATCTAGAACTCCTACGGGATTATGGCACAGCGAAAGAAAAAGAACGCTGGCTCAGTGAATGTAGTTCCATGCAGGAAATGGGGGATATATTACTAGCGGCCAATGACCAATTAAAGCGGAATGCCTCCCATGTACAATCCCGACGGGCCGTTTATTTCCGAGACTGGCAAGAAGTCCTAGTAGCAGCCAGTGATGGCACCTTCGCTCGGGATATTCGCTTAACTCAATCAGTGGGCTACAATTTGCTCTGTGCCGATGGAGAGAATCGCACCTCCAATAGTATCCGGGATGGAAATACCAGTGATCCCGATTTCCTTCGCAATTGGGACTATAGCACCACAGCCGCCAACTTGGGAGAATCGGCCGGAAAAATGCTCTATGCCGACTATGTGGAGTCGGGAGATTATCCAGTCATTATGGCCAATCATTTTGGGGGGGTGATTTTCCATGAAGCTTGTGGCCATTTATTAGAAACGACCCAAATTGAACGGAAAACTACGCCTTTTATCGACAAAAAAGGGGAGAAAATCGCCCACGAAAATCTGACCGCTTGGGATGAGGGGCGCTCTGATGATGCCTTTGGAACCATTGATATGGATGACGAGGGAATGCCTACCCAGCGCACGTTATTGATTGAGAATGGGGTATTGAAAAACTTTTTGAGCGATCGCGCCGGATCTTTGCGTACAGGTCATCCTCGCACAGGAAGCGGTCGCCGTCAAAGTTTCGCCTACGCCGCCGCCTCTCGGATGCGCAATACTTACATCGCCCCCGGAGACTATAGCCTTGATGATTTATTTAACTCCGTGGAAAAAGGTATTTACTGTAAAAAAATGGGCGGTGGTAGTGTTGGCGCAACGGGAGAATTTAACTTTGGGGTCGAAGAAGCCTATTTAATCGAAAATGGCAAAATTACGAAACCCCTCAAAGGTGCGATTTTGATTGGAGAAGCCAAGGAAATTATGAATAAAATTTCCATGTGTTCCAACGATTTAAGCCTTGCTCCGGGCTTCTGTGGTTCAATTAGTGGCAATATTTACGTCACCGTAGGTCAACCTCATTTAAAAGTGGATTCCATCACCGTTGGCGGTCGATAAATTGCTTCCACTGTCCTCGAAAAATGGTTCAATGAGAAGGGAATCTTGTTAAAAAATCCCCTTACAAATCTCAAAAAAGCCTGCAATGTTCTAAGTAAAATTCTCTCAATTTTAACGGATTGGGAGAATAAAATTCAGACCCATTTGCTCCTAAAAAATCACACTCTCTTACTACAAGAGGGTCGATTCTATCACTCAACTTAATCATGGCAAACGTTCAAGAACTATCCGATTACACCCGAGAAATTGCCCAACGTTTAGGCATTCATAAATATGATGTTTATGGGTCTTCCACTGACTCGACAAGCGTCCAAGTAGATCAGGGTGAACCCAAACAGGTTAAGGCTTCCAACCGTTCCAGTATCGTGGTGCGAGTGTGGAATGAGAAACAAACGATGGGCGTAACCTCGACAACAGATATTGATCCGAAAGGGATTGAACTGGCGTTAAAAACAGCCCAAGAAGCCAGTTATTTTGGGGTTAAGGAAAACATCCCGGATTTTAGTCCAGAATCCACTAATCCTGTCGTGGAAATTGAGCCACAAACGGCAACGATCGCAGAAGTTCCGGTGTTAATTGAAACCCTAATTCAAGCGGAAAAAGAATTAATAGCGGCTCATCCAGCGATTACCAGTGTTCCCTATAATGGACTGTCTCAACAGGATTTAGATCACTTCTATCTCAACAGTGCGGGGGCGGTGCGTTATGAACGCCATAATACTACGTCGATGTATTTATATAGTAAGACCGAGGAAAATGGCAAAAAACCCCGTAGTGCTGGGAGTTTTCGCCTGAGTAACGGTTTAAATCAATTGGATGTTGACGGCTGTATTAAAGAAGCGGCGGAAAAAACCATTAGCCATTTAAACTATCAAAAGGTGAAAACGGGCAAGTATCGGGTTGTGTTTTCGGCGGAAGCATTTCTTCAATTGTTGTCGGTGTTTTCTAATCTGTTTAATGCTCAAAGTATTCTCGATCAACAAAGTCTCTCCACACCGGATTCTCTAGGCCGTGCGATCGCCTCCCCCCTGCTTTCCGTTTGTGATGATGCCTTACATCCCCAAAATATCGCCAAGGAAACCTTTGATGGAGAAGGCACTCCCACCCGTCGCACCCCAATTATTACCGATGGCATCCTGACCAGTTTTTTACATAGTGCTGGCACCGCCAAACGCCTCAACACCCAACCCACCGGAAACGCCAATATCGGCGCGAAAGTCACCGTTAGCCCTCATTTTTATCATGTCTTCCCCGGACAGCCTGCCCAGGAGGTGTTAAGCCTCGCTGAGGCAGAAAATGTAATCTGGATTGATGATTTACAAGCTCTCCATGCCGGAGCAAATGCGTTACAGGGGTCTTTTTCCCTACCCTTTGATGGCTGGTTAGTGAACAAGGGAGAGCGCATTAGTATTGATTCGGCAACCGTGGCCGGGGATTTCCGGGAAGTGTTGAAGTCGATTATTTATGTGGAATCGGAGTTAGAGTTAACGCCCGGTGGGGTATGTCCTCGGATTTGGGTAGACCAATTGTCTATTACCGGGGAATCTTAAGCAGACACCCGGTTTCAGGTGCTGAGATTTCCCCCCCCTCCACAGGCAGGGCGTTTTCATTTTCCAATTTTTAACCCAGAAAAGGGAGAAAACTAATCACTTTTTCTCCCTTTTTTCTAATTTTTTAGGTCGAGCATTTTTAAGTCACATGAGTCTTTCTAAAGCTGAAGCGAAACAACTCTTAGAACGTTTAATTTTTGAGGAAACAGATCCGGATGATTGGGTGCAGGATGTCTGGGGATTAAGCCCTTTTTTAGGGGATAGTGCAGCGAAATTATGGGAGGCTTTTAATACTTTATTGGAGATTTGTCCCGAGGAAAAATTAGAAAATTGGCTAGAGAGCCTTTATCAAAATTTATCCGAGTGAACGACTCTATCCCTCTAGAAAGTAGGATAGAGCGTCCTGATTTAATTTAAAGTTATATCAAGTCCGGTTAAACACTTGTCATTGTGACTGAAGAGAAGAAATCGCCAAGACTAGCGAGATAGCAGGGATTGCTTCACTCCACTGCGTGACCTTCGCCATGACTTAATATGTTGATTAAGCGGATTTGATATTACCAGATCAGCCCAAAATATCTAGAGACAAAGCCCTACTTGTCTCTGAGAAAGTCACTTAAGCTGTAGTATCATACTTTAACGGTTTAGGACATCATTCCGATGCTCAACCGAACCGACAATTTTCACAACATCAGCAATTAATTCCGGGGGAACATTGAGTTCTTGCAGTGTGGCCACTAAGTTCTCAGCAATGGCATCAAAATGAACATCACTCAATCCCATTTTTTCTACTAATTGTTGATGGGCTTCTCTCATGCTGCGACCCTTAAAATGATCAGACCCACCAAAAGCATAGGTCATAAAGGCTTTTTGATGATTTCGTTGGGCATTCATATCCAGATCAACGAAAAAGTGCTTTACTCGGTTATCTGTCAATACTTTTTCATAAAACTTATCAACAGCTAAATTAACCGCTTCTTTTCCGCCGAGTTTTTCGTACAAACTGGTCATGATTTTTAGATTTTGTTGACTGTTAACCATCTTACAGGATCGGGAAAATTGAGAGCAAATCTGGAGTAAATTTGTTAACTCAAGAAGTGGCAACTCAATCAGACGGGGTATCTGTGCCATCACAGGGGCTGAGATCCTCCTCCTGCCTGCAATCTGGGGGGTGGTTTTGCGATCGCCCTCTATCTCCGTCACCACTACATCTCAGCCTTTGTCCTGGGGGCTAATGCGATCGCCATCCGTCTCAAATTCTAACCGCAAATGACCCTATCTCTCTGTCTCAGAGTAGAGTACGTTGGCCACTCAAAACAGTAAAAATGAATAAGTGTATCCAGCCTATACCCCCTAGCCCACTCTAAATTCCCGTATTAGAAGCCCTAATACTTGTCAGCATCCTGTTTGAATTTTTCAGCATTATCTTCAAGAAAAATTATACACCATGACTATCTTAACAATCCTTTGGATTGCCCTCTCCTTTTTTGTCGGGTTTGTTATCTACTTATTCCCCCCCCTCTCCCGTTATTTAGCCCTAGCCATTGCCCTCTTTTCCGGCAGCTACGCACTGATTAACTTTGGGCAATCCTCCCCCTTAACCTTACAACTGTTAGACAATTTTGGCGTTAGCTTGCTAGTCGATCAACTGAGTAGCTTTTTTATTCTCACCAACGCTTTAGTCACAGCCGCCGTTATTTTTTACTGTTGGAATACCGGGAAAAAAGCCTTCTTTTATGCCCAACTGATCATCCTTCATGGCAGCATGAACGCGATTTTCATTTGTGCCGACTTTATAAGCACTTATGTCGCCCTAGAAGTCATTGGCATTTCCTCCTTCCTACTCATTGCCTATCCCCGCACCAACAAATCAATCTGGGTCGCCCTGCGTTACTTATTTGTCAGTAACGTAGCCATGTTATTCTACCTAATTGGGGTCATTCTGGTTTATCAAACCAATCACTCTTTTTCCTTTGCTGGATTCACCAATGCTCGCCCAGAAGCCATTGCTTTAATCATTTTGGGACTATTCGTAAAGGGTGGCGTTTTTGTCTCGGGATTATGGTTATTGCCCTTAACCTATTCTGAATCAGAAACGTCCGTTGCGGCAATCCTTTCCGGTGTGGTGGTCAAAGTGGGGATTTTCCCCTTAGTACGCTGTGCCTTAATGTTTGAAGAGATAAATAGTATTATCCGTATTGTCGGGGTTGCCTCCGCCCTGCTAGGGGTTATCTATACCATCCTAGAACAAGATACCCGGAGAATGTTAGCTTTCAGTAGCGTTTCTCAATTGGGCTTCATTTTAGCTGCCCCAGAAGTAGGAGGATTTTATGCTTTCAGTCACGGTTTAGTCAAATCTGCTCTGTTCCTAATCGTCGGAAACCTACCGAGTTTTCAATTCAAAGAGTTACAAAACAAACCCATCTATAAACCCCTCTGGATTGCCCTAGTTGTCGCTAGTTTTTCCATCTCGGGATTCCCTTTGCTCTCAGGATTTGGGGCAAAAGTATTGACCATGAAAAGCCTCCTAGGTTGGCAAGTTATTGTGATGAATATTGCCGCACTAGGAACAGCCATTGCCTTTGCTAAATTCATCTTTTTACCCCAAGGGGGTGAGAAAACCATTAAATATGGTTTTTGGTCAGCGATGGCCATATTATTGGGTGGATTAGTCGTGGCCAATGGGGTGTATTACAAAGCTTACACCTTAGAAAATGTGATTAAACCCTTAGTGACTATTGGCTTAGGTTGGCTGATTTATTTCTTCTTGATTAAACCCATTGTTTTGAGATTACCTCGAATGTTGGAACAGTTTGACCATTTGATTGGGGTGATGAGTTTGATATTGGTATCCCTGTTTTGGATGGTGTTGGCATGAAGTGAGTCCTTTTGATTGATGGAGTCAAGGAGCAATGGATGGAGAGAAGACCAAAAAACAATTCGTCGGTTAGTGTTTTTGTACTTAAAGATGCCCCAGTGAGTGCTGATGCGATCGCCATCCGTCTCAAGGCCTAAGCATAAATGACCCTATCTTTCTGTCTCAGAGTAGATCACTTTTGCCACCAAAAATGGTAAAAATAAACAATTGTATCTAGCCTATGCCCCTTAGCCTACTTTAAATCCCCGTGTTAGAAGCCTTAATACTTGCCAGCGTCCTGTTTGGATTTTTCGGCATCATCTTCAAGAAAAATCTGATGATGAAAATTATCGCCATGGATGTCATGAGTACAGGAGTCATTGCCTATTATGTACTCATTGCCTCCAAAGATGGTGCTTTTACCCCCATTCTTAGCCAGTTAACAGGTGATGTTGACCCCATAGCCTACGCCGATCCAGTCCCCCAAGCCGTTATTTTAACAGCCATTGTGATTGGCTTTTCCATTCAAGCCCTGATGCTAGTCGGGGTGATGAAATTAGCCCAAGATAACCCCACCTTAGAAACCCACGCGATCGAGAAAAATTATACACCATGACCATCTTAACGATCGTTTGGATTGCCCTCTCCTTTTTTGTCGGGTTTGTTATCTACTTATTGCCCCCCCTCTCCCGTTATTTAGCCCTAGCCATTGCCCTCTTTTCCGGCAGCTACGCACTGATTAACTTTGGGCAATCCTCCCCCTTAACCTTACAACTGTTAGACAATTTTGGCGTTAGCTTGCTAGTCGATCAACTGAGTAGCTTTTTTATTCTCACCAACGCCCTAGTCACAGCCGCCGTTATTTTTTACTGTTGGAACACCGGGAAAAAAGCCTTCTTTTATGCCCAACTGATCATCCTTCATGGCAGCATGAACGCGATTTTCATTTGTGCCGACTTTATGAGCGTTTATGTCGCCCTAGAAGTCATTGGCATTGCCTCCTTTCTGCTCGTTGCCTATCCCCGCACCAACAAATCAATCTGGGTCGCCCTACGTTACTTATTTGTCAGTAACGTAGCCATGTTATTCTATCTCATTGGGACCATTCTGGTTTATCAAGCCAATCACTCTTTCTCCTTTGCTGGATTCACCAATGCCCCCCCAGAAGCCATTGCTTTAATTATTGTAGGCTTATTAGGAAAAGGCGGCGTTTTTGTATCAGGATTATGGTTGCCGTTAACCCATTCTGAATCAGAAACTCCCGTTTCAGCTATCCTTTCCGGTGTAGTCGTGAAAGCGGGGATTTTTCCCCTAGTACGCTGCGCCCTAATGTTTGAGGAAGTAGATAGTATTATCCGTATTTTCGGGGTTGCCTCCGCCCTGCTAGGAGTCATCTATGCCATCCTAGAACAAGATACCAAGCGGATGTTAGCCCTCAGTACCATTTCCCAATTGGGCTTTATTTTAGCCGCCCCAGAAGTGGGAGGATTTTATGCTTTAACCCACGGTTTAGTCAAGTCGTCTCTCTTCCTGATTGCCGGAAACTTACCGAGTCGTCAATTCAAAGAGTTACAATACAAACCCATCTATACTCCCCTCTGGATTGCCCTAGTAGCCGCTAGTTTTTCCATCTCGGGATTCCCTTTGCTCTCAGGATTTGGGGCAAAAGTTTTGACCATGAAAAGTCTCCTAGGTTGGCAAGTTATTGTGATGAATATTGCCGCATTAGGAACAGCCATTGCCTTTGCTAAATTCATCTTTTTACCCCAAGGGGGTGAGAAAACCACTAAATATGGTTTTTGGTCAGCGATGGCCATATTATTGGGTGGATTAGTCGTGGCCAATGGGGTGTATTACGAAGCGTACACACCAGAAAATGTAATTAAACCCTTAGTCACCATTGGTTTAGCTTGGCCGATTTATTTCTTCTTGATTAAACCCATTATTTTAAGATTACCTCGAATGTTGGAACAGTTTGATCATTTGATTGGGGTGATGAGTTTGATGTTGGTGTCCCTGTTTTGGATGGTGTTGGCATGATTGGCTATTTGAATATATTATTACGGCTCACGATCTGGTTTTTGTTGACGGCGGATTTAAGTTTAGCCAATATTATTATTGGTGTCGCCGTAACATTGTTACTCCCTCGGGTAGCCACTTCTCCGGGGGCGATTAAAGACTGGTTAAGGGCATTTTGGGAGGTAGTCGTCGCCATTCCTCAAGCCTATTTTGAAGCGTTGGAAATCATGGTGCGTCCTCATAGTGCAGAAGCAATTACGATGGAACGAGTCAAACCCCAACGTACACCGGGCTTGATTTTCTTAGATATTTTCGTGATTACATTCACGCCGAAAACTATTGTTTTGAAATATCATGAAGATGGCTGGTATGAGGTGCATCGTGTCACCCCAAGGAGAGACAAATGAACTTAATGTTATTAGCGATGTTATTGGCTTTATTAATCCCCATGTATGAGGCATGGCAGGATGATAATATTTGGCAAAAAATGTTAGCGTTTGCCAGTATTGCTACAAAAACATCGATTCTCATTCTCGTTGTTTCAGTGCTGCGAGATGATTGGATGATTGGAGTGGTTGGCGTGCTAATTTTAAGTCTGGGTAATGCGTCATTAATGTTATTAGCCCAAATTATCAAACGTTTAAATCAAATTTAAGTTAAATCAGATTTAAGTACATGGGTCTGTTAATTGTTGAAAAAATAAATCAGAAAGGTTATAAAAGTATAGTTTTATGGTAGATATCATCAGTTATTTTTGCTTCGGACTGGGTATTGTGTTTTGGTTTTGGGGGACTGTTCCCTTAGTGGGCGATCGCTCCGTACTGTTCAAACTCCATAGTCTCTCCGTAGCAGACACATTAGGCTCTATGAGCATTGTTGTGGGATTATTACTCAAAATCCCCAACGAGTGGCCCCTTTTAATCTTAGCCCTCATTTCCTTGGCGATTTGGAACACCATTCTGGGTTATGTTTTAGCCTATTGTTCCAGTAGTCGTGAGTAACGTCTCTCACTCAACCCAACCATCCGAATCCCTAATCTACTGTTCCCGATTCCCTATTCTCAGCCCTCCATGAACAACACCGATATTTTAGTCATCGTTTCCCTACTGCCTTTGTCAGCCTTGATGTTAGTCTTACAGGTCAATCCCTATCATGCTTTAGTCATTCGCGGGATTTTAGGGGCCGTTGCTGCCTTAGTTTATGCCGTGTTAGGGGCGGCCGACGTGGCACTAACTGAGGCCTTGGTGGGTACAATGTTGTCGATTACTCTCTATGCGGTGGCTGTACGTTCCTCTTTGGTGATGCGTTTAGGAGTGGTGACAGAAGGGGAAACCCTCTCAGAGGAAGAAATGCCCGAAGGATTTGGGCAATTGCTCTCAGAGTTACGGACAGCCCTCAAAAAATATCATGTCCGTTTAGAGTTAGTTTGTTATGTCAATGAGGAAGCATTAGAACAAGCCTTGCAAGACCATGAAGTTCATGGAACTTGTTTGCCCTCGGAGATTAAAGAGTATCAAATCATTACCCGTATTGAACGCCTATACGAGATTTTTCAAGCGGACACGACATTCCCAGTCAGTCGCTGGGAAGATGTTGTGGCAAAAAAGCTCACTCAGCAAGCGGAATTAAGCCTTAATCCTTAATTAAAACTAATTTTTATCAAACACAAAACTATGAAATGGATTTATTTAGCAGCCGGGCTAGCTCTTTACCTTAAGATCATAGTGATCTCTAATCCTGAAGCGGGGTTGTTCGACGCTTCCATTGTGGAGTTGGTGGTGCAAGATAGCGGAGTGACTAATGCCGTATCGGGGATTATTTTTAGGAATCGCCTCTACGACACGATTTTTGAGGTAGTAGTGTTTACCTTGGCGATTATGGGGGTGCGTTTCCTGTTGGCCAACGAAGCTCCGTTAACTGTGGTTCACCAATTGAGAGATCAACCCTCCATTGTCTTGGCACGTTTAGGGGCAACAATTGCGGCGCTAGTGAGTATTGAATTAGCCATCCGAGGCCATTTGAGTCCGGGGGGCGGTTTTGCGGCCGGGGTGGCTGGGGGAACCGCCATTGGTTTGATTGCGATTACTTCCTCTTCCGAGTGGATGGAGGGCATTTACCAACGCTGGCGGGCGGCAATTGTGGAGAAAATCTCCGTTCTAATCTTTATTGTGGCGGCGGTGATGACGTTGGTAGGGATAGAATTCCCTCATGGGGAGTTAGGGGGTTTAGTGAGTGGGGGGATTATGCCGATTTTGAATATTTTAGTGGCGATTAAGGTAGCTTTAGGGTCTTGGGCGGCGGTGTTGCTGTTTATCCGCTATCGGGGGTTGTTATAGGTTAAACCAATCAAGGGATTTTAGGGGATTTTCGGTAAAGCTCAAGCGGAGGACTGGTAAAAATGACCCAAGCGGCATCAAGACAAGTCTGTTGGACAATCCGGGATTTAGAGGGGTTTCCAGAGAATGGCAACCGCTACGAGATTATTGAGGGGGAGTTGTTTGTGACGCGATCGCCTCATTGCTCAAACTCTATTCGGTGCAGGGGGTTTTAGAGTATTGGATATTGGATTATCTGCAATGTCGGGTGAAGACCCTCGCCCTCGGTTTTACCGACGGGATGAAACCCGACCAGTATAGAAACAGCGAAGCACGACTCTTTAGCTAAGGCTCAGGGATCACTCTTAGCATGACAATTTGTGCTGTATATGTTAGTATACATCTAGT
>NZ_JAIHOM010000142.1 GCF_026130165.1 Spirulina subsalsa FACHB-351
GTAGATTACGCTTTGCACGTGGTTGAGGAGGGGGGGAAGTTCAGAGACTTGGGGGTTGGGGGTGTTGGGGTAATATTCAACGCTGGGCTGGGGGGTGGGGGGGTCTTCGTTGGGGGAGAGGAGGACGCGGAGGGGGTATTGAGCGGCTGTTAGGGGGGAGAGGAGTTGCTCCCGCAGGGGGGGAGTGGTGCCGACGAGGAGGAGGGTTCCGGTGGTGGTGTGGTTAGAATGGGAGGGGGAATCGGTTTTAAGGATCATACGCTTTAAACAGTTGAGGAAGGGTAGACCGTCAAAAAAGGCGATGGTTTGGAGGAAACGACCAAAATCCCAGGGTTGTCGATTATTCATGGTAAAGAGGGGATGGCAGGGTGACTGTTTGTTGATATCGTATATGATCGATTCACAAATGGGTGGAGTGGAGGGATTCGCACAGGATGGCGTGAGCTTGAGGGTGTGAAGGGATTGTAGAATTTTTGAGTTCTTAAGCCATGTGGGATCTTGAACAAAAACAGGTTGAACTGAAAGAGGTTGAACTGAAACGGAAAACTCATCATGCTTCTTCTCTGTCGCAGTGGTTATATCAGGCGATCGCAGAACCGGGGGTGCGTTTGCGGATTCGACTGCGGGGCAACAATCTGCACGTTCTCTGTGAAGCGTCTCGGACTCCAGAGGTGGGGAAATTATTGCCCCGTTTAGTTCAAGCCCTCAAGTCCCAAGGGGTGGAATTTAAACGCTTTTTCCGCAATACGGAAGACCCGATTTATAAGGTTATCCTCTATGGTCGTCCGGTGGGTCAACAACGTCCTGCTTGGATTGAACCGATTATCTTGGAGCGTCTACAGTTGAAAATTGAACCCCATGATCCCCATGATCCCTCTCCCATTATTGATGCGACTGGGGAAACTCCTGAACCGTTAACCGGAGGGGCGTTATTGATTTCTAATGAGACGTTAGCCCGTACTGGGTCCCCGGAGGCGATCGCACGCTATTTAAGTGAGTCCCTCGCCCATTTAGGCGTCAGCGTTAAGGTCCTCATCCAAAAGTTACCCCACTCCCCTTTAAGCGAGTCCCCCGAGGAAGAAGGGGCTAAACGCCTCTGGGTCATCTGTTCTTGTCATTATAGCCCCGATGCCTCCCTGATTGCGGAACCCATTGCCCAACAATTGCGGGATCTGGAATTAGTCGGGTTTAAAGAGGCGATTATTCGCTCCCAAGTCCAAGGAGAAAGTACCCCCGATTGGGTGTTACCCGTGGATTTAACCCGTCCCGAAGAGATGTTACGGGAGTGGGCCCGCTGGGGGGATCTCAAATCCATTGAACATTTAGTCAACCAAGCCTTAGAAGCCCAAGGGATTCATGTGCGGGCGATTCTCAAGGAAACCACCCTACATATTTTCTCCTGTTTTACCAGCTTAGTGGGGCGGTCGGAAAATTGCCCCCCCCAATCGTCTACGGTGGAACAGATCGAACGGTTATTAAAAGGATTTCGCCCCCAAGGGATTACGGCCGCCACCCTTTACGGTTTCACTCGTCCCGATTTGGGCATCTTTCAGGATGAGGCCAGCTCCCTCGATTTAGGGCGTTTGCGGGATACTCCCGTCTGGGTGCAATGGCTACACCTACCCGCGGCCTACGACCCAGATTTAGCCCCCTCTACCGTGGCCTTAGCCCGTCAGCGCCATCTCGATGCTCTCGGATTCCTCTTGCAGCGCCTTCTCAACCCCGATTTAGAGGGTCGTCTGGCTACGGGGGGGATTCGGGTTAAACTCTGTTTTAAGCAGGATTTACTGCATATTATGACCGAGGCCGTGGTTTGTCCCCGTCAGGGCTTTGTGGTGCATCCAGTGGAAAAGTTCCTGCGCAAGGTGCAAATCACGGGACTGGTGGGGGCGAGAATCTACGGCCGACGGGCGGGACAAACGGCCCCCCTCTGGAGTTATGCCCTCGATTTTCAAGACCGTTCTATTCAACACTCTTCTACTCTGTCCGGGGAGAGTCCCCCCCAGTTTAGCCCCTCGACGGTGACGGTGCCGACCCAAGACCTATCCCACGAAGCCAGTTTGAGCCATCCCTTTGGTCTTTCTACTCCGGCCTCGGATTCGGCGGTGAAACAGACATTACGGGATACCTGCTCTCTCTTGAAATCCGTTCTCTGTGCCACGAAACTGGCGGTAGGGGATCAAAACAACCTAGAGGGGTGGCGACAAGGCTCTGAGCGGGATAATCGGGGCATTTACGAGGGCATTATTTGGGCGATGGTGGGTCTGTTGTTGATGTTCCAAGTCGATTGGCTGGCCGGGCGCTGGTTTTTCCAACAACGGCCTCTTGCGGGACTCTGTGTCGAGCGTCCTTGTCCGGTAGAAGGGGACTTTGTATCGGAGAGCCGTCCGGGGGAACAAAGCGCGGTACAAGAGGCGATTCTGGCGGCCGCCCGTTCTTCTAATGCTTCGTTTAATAACCGCTTGCTGGATGAAAAACTGGCACTGTATCAACAACGGGTGAGACAGTCTGGAGTGCCAGATGTGTTGATTGTGGGCAGTTCCCGCGCTCTGCGGGGGGTAGACCCGGCTGTATTGCGTCAGGCGCTCGCTCAAGAGGGCCCGGCAGACTTGGACATCTTCAATTTTGGCATCAATGGCGCTACGGCTCAAGTGGTGGATCTGATGTTACGGCGGATTTTAGCCCCTGAAGAACTGCCGAAGTTAATTATCTGGGCTGATGGGGCGAGGGCGTTTAATAGTGGACGACCGGATATTACTTATAATGCGATCGCCTCATCAGAAGGCTACCGAACCCTAAGCGCCCGTCCTATGGGGGGAAGCAGCCGGACCCATAGCCGCGCTGTGCCTCGGATACAGCTTCCCAATCTCAATCAGGCGATCGCCCGCAACTATCGCAACTTTAACCAGTGGATGAGTGACGGCCTCGGGGAATTTTTCACCCTCTACCCCCACCGGGACGAACTGCGCAGCGTCCTCCAAGACCAACTCACCCATCCCCTCCCCAGTGTCGCGGAGTTGAATATTGACCCCCTCGACCTAGAAACCGTTGCCGGACAAGAACCGATTACCCCTGACGGTTTTCTCCCCCTCGACCTACGCTTTGACCCCAGCACCTACTACCTCTCTCATCCCCGCGTCTCCGGGGCCTACGACAGCGATTATGATTCCTTCGGACTCTACGGCCCCCAAGATGTCGCCCTGCGTAGTATCTTAACGACCCTCGAAAAACATCAAGTTAAGCTCGTTTTTGTCAATCTTCCCCTAACGAACGAGTATTTAGACCCCATTCGGAGCGAATATGAACGGCAGTTTTACGACCACATGACCCGTTTAAGTCAACAGTATAATCTGATCTTTTTAGACCTCGCTCAACACTGGGGCAGTGAATATGATTACTTCTCAGACCCCAGTCATCTCAACCGTTATGGGGCCTATCAAGTCTCCCGTTATCTCGCTCACAATACCCCTATTCCTTGGCAAACAGGTGTTGAAAATTAAGATTCTCGGGGTCATTGAGGGGACTGCTACAACCAATCGTCTGAGGGGGGATTGATTTCCCCACTCGTCTATACGGTGGGGTACTTTATGGCACAAGGGAACGGGGAAAAGCTAACTTTTGCGACTTTGAGCATAGGCCGCATAAACGCCCCGGACATTGTACCAATTCAAGAAAACCCGAGCGATTTCTAAGGCCAGTTGGGGTTTTCCTTGCTGGATTAACCACTGTAACAAGGGGGCGAGGGTTCTTTCATTTAAACGCCCCCCCAAGGATAAAATCCCCCAGAGTAGCTTGTGAATCCACGTCATTTGAATCATCATGCGCACTTCCCACGTGGGGTGTTTTTGATAGAACACCACACCCATACGCCCCCGTTGGATTTCTTGGTCAATCAGTTTAGGGATTTGCTGCAAACTAAAGGGGGGGTGCCAATGATAGCCTACGGCTTGGGGACATTTAATCAGTTTGAGTCCCAATTTTTTCAAGCGTACCCCCAGTTCTAAGTCCTCCCAACCGTATTGTTGAAAGGCGGTGTCGAAGAGTCCCGCTTGTCGTAACCATTTTTTGGCGATCGCAACATTCCCCGTCGCAAAATAAGCCGCCGAGAAATCCGTGATTTTGTAAGGTTCTGCCGTAGGATGCTCAAAATTACAAGTATTAATCACAGCCCCGTAGGTAAAGATCCGATCATTCCCTTGTTCTTCTTGTCCCCGTTGTAACGCCATCCCATGAGCTTCTAAAAAAACCTCTGTCACCACTAAATCACTATCAATAAAAATAATGATCTCCCCCTTGGCTTGTTCTACCCCAAAATTCCGCGCTGCGGCCGCCCCTTGGTGATCTCGGGCAAAACGTACCACATGGGGCAAGCTGTCTAAATTTGCCCCTAACCACTCCCACGTTCCATCCTCTGACCCATCATCCACTACAACGATTTCATAACCCTCTACGGGGCTATTCTCCCTCAATCGTTGCGCTTCTAACGCCCGGAGACACTTCTCTAAAATTGGTTGGCGGTTATAGGTCGGAATGACAACACTAAAGAACATGGTTTTTGAGCATTTAGGGAATAGGAAATTGGGCTGGGGGTCGGTTTTTTAACTGAATTTTTTCCTCTCATCCCCTCTCCCCTTCATCGGAATTTTTCAAGGAAAAAATAATCAGAACAGTGGAAAATATGAAGTTTTTTTAGGGGGTTGTTAAAGTTGGGGATTTCTGGTAATATGTTAATGGTATAATGGGAGTGGTTGCGCTTGGATTTGGGCGCAACCACTCCCATTATGATGAAATTATTTTTAGTTTACAGGAAAAATCAACCCCTGTCAAGACTTTTTCTTTTTTCAATCCGGGAATAGTGAACAATTAACCATGATCAATGGTTCACCGAGTAAACCTTTTCTTGCTGCTTTACAGAAGCCATAAAATCCACCATCGGCTTAGGATAATCTTCCCCCAATCTAACCCCATAGAGTTGTTGTTCTAACTGAGTCATCTTCCAAGGCTCATGGACTAAATGAGGGGGTAAATTTGCCAACATCGGCAACCAATGTTTAACATAATCTCCTTGAGGATCATAATCTTTGCCCTGTTTAGCGATATTAAAATAACGAAACCCTCGCCCATCATTACCCACTCCAGCTGTATAGTTCCAATTCCCCCAGTTACTACAGACATCATAATCAATCAACATTGACTCAAACCACTCCGCCCCCATCTGCCAGTTAATGCCCAAATTCTTAGTTAAAAAACTCCCCACATTTTGCCGCCCCCGATTGGACATAAACCCCGTTTTTAACAACTCCTGCATATTGGCATCCACCAAGGGATAACCCGTCTCACCCTTGCGCCAGCGTTCAAATAAATCCCAATCCTCTAACCAAGGAATTTTTAATCCTTGTATTCCTGAACTCCAAAAGATTTTATTACCATGTTTAGCACAAATAAAGCGGAAATAATCCCGCCAGAGTAGCTCAAAAATGAGCCAGTAGGTTGAATCATTTTTAACCCGTTCCGTTTCATAGCGTTTTACTTCCCCATAAATGAAACGGGGGGATAAACACCCCAAGGCTAACCAAGGGGAGAACTTGGAAGAATAATCCGCCCCTAACATTCCATTGCGGGTGAGTTTATAGGCTTTCAAAGCGTCTTGTTGCCAGAAGTAATGATTTAAACGTTCCAGTCCTGCTTTTTCTCCTCCTTGGAAGGCTAAAACGCCTTTAGATTCCTTGGGAAAAGGTTCAAGATTTAAATCTTGGAGTGTGGGAATCTCACCACTCTCTAGGGGAGGAAGGGGGGGCAATTTTTGGGGAGTGGGCAAGGGGGGTAAAATGTGCCATTTTTTTTCTACCTTTTGGCGAAATTGGGTGAAAATTTCAGGAATTTGGGAGAGTGGAAAGGGGAGATCATCGGGATGAATCAAGGTTGATGTCCAAAAGCCCTTTACCGTAATTCCCAAGGGTTTTACTTGATGCCGAATAGCCCGTTCTACTTGGGTTTCTTCCCAAGTGATTTCGCGAGAATAATAAATTTTATCAATCTTTATTTCTTGGGCAATTTTTGTTATAATGTGTTCAGGCTTTCCTTGCCTAATAATTAAATTACTGCCTAAATGTTGTAAAGTTTCCCGGAGATTGAGCAGACATTCTCGGAGAAATTGCGCTCGAAATGCTCCAGTTTTTGGAAAGCCGAAAGGGGTAGTTTGAAAATGACGAGGATCAAGACAATACAAGGGGATAATCTGGGCATTTTCTTGTAAAGCACGGTGTAGGGGTTCATGATCATGCGATCGCAAATCATTCCGATACCAGACTAAAATCCTTGAACTGTTGTGATTTGGAGTCATGATTGTTCCGTTTGTACTTGAAAAAAAGGTCTATTCCCGAGAAAGGCGATCGCCCCCATTCACCCCGTAGGGGCGCAACGCTTGCGCCCTCAACGTTTGCGCCCTCAACGCTTGCGCCCTCAACGCTTGCGCCCTCAACGCTTGCTTGGGTTTGATGTATGATGCGCGATTGTGTTGTAGATGGTTTGAGTTACAATTTTGATGAGGATCATTGGTGAGTAAATCTCATGCCAGAAATCACACGATTTTACGGGATCATTATCAAAATGTTTTTTGGAGATCATGCTCCACCTCACTTTCATGCAGTTTATGGTGAGTATAATGCTTTAATCAGTATTGAATCCCTAGAAATGATTGAAGGAGATTTGCCCAGTCGTGCTGAAAAGATGGTTTTGGAATGGGCTACTTTATACCAACAAGATTTGCTCAATATTTGGAATAGTCAAAAGTTTGTTAAGCTTCCACCCTTAAAATAATTGCAATAAAGTATATGAAGCCTCCTCGTATTATTTCTGCTCAAGCAATTGATGATCGCACCCTATTAATAAATTTCTCGAATCAAGATATTCGGAAATACGACATTTCTAAATTGTTAGAGAATCCTTTATTTTCTTTGCTCAAGACTCCCCAGTTTTTCAAAAATTTCAAAATTGAAGCGGGAGGATATGCCTTGGTTTGGACTGAGGATATTGATATCAGTGAATATGAGTTATGGAAAAATGGTGATCCCCTCACTCAAGAAGAGATGAACCACGATTTAGAATGGAGTAGCAATATTTAACCAAAAGTTAAGCGTTGCGCTTCCCTTCACCCCGTAGGGGCGCAAGCGTTGCGCCCTCAACATTTGCGCCCTCAACGCTTGCAACTTGGGCGGATTCGATCCGCCCCTACATGGAAATAATCGTAGGGGCGCAACGCTTGCGCCCTCTATCTTCTGGTTAACTGCAAATTATTCTGTAATTTTACACACAAAAAAATAGGGCAGGGAATCCCCACCCTAGCATTAACCCAGTAAGCTGACCAGCATCTACACTGCATCTTGATTGTATTAAAGCCCTTGCTGTAACGAGAGCAGTGTAGAAATTTGAATGACAATCTGCTTATCCATTCCTAAAATCGGATATAGTTCCTAGGATTTCGATTGTCCGTTTGCCAGCGATAAGGAGAAACTCGCACCTCAAAATGTAAATGAGGACCTGTTGAAAAACCAGTACTACCTACGTTACCAATTTTAGCCCCACTTGTCACTTGCTGACCTGTTCGTACAGATATACTCGATAGGTGAGCATAATAAGTCCGAATGCCACCAGGATGTTCAATAATCACTAAGTTCCCGTATCCTTGATTATTCCATCCTGCAAAAACGACTTTGCCTGATTGAGCCGCTTTAACTGGTGGCGTTGTCCCAGATGTGCCAAAATCAATCCCATAATGAAACTTTTGCTGTCCTGTAAAAGGATCTCGTCGCCAACCATACTCACTGGTAACTGGGTATCCGGGCAATGGGTGTTGCCATGCAGAACTACCACCACCACCATTATTAGGAGGATTCCCCTTGGTCACATAGTAGGCAGCAACAAAACCCTTTTGACCATTGACCTCCACCTCATACCAATCAGAACGAGTCTGACCATTAGGTGTCGTATAAGCACCCCCCGTCACGGAACGCAAAATCTTCAAACTGGTATTCCGGTTCAACGTCCGCATCACCCCTGCACCTAGGGAAGCCGCAGAACGCATATTCAGAGGAACACTACCCACATTGCTATTCACATAACCCGGCTCCGACTTGCCCAACCACCGTGCTGAAGCATCTAGAATTCCTTGGCGACCTCCATGAGTGCCTGTGTTGAAAATTGGCTTCTTGTCAGATGAGTAAACGACAAGATTACCATCATTCTGAATTGCAAAATATGTACCAGGATTCCCAGATGTATTAGTTGCCCATAGTGGTTTGTTGTCATGATAGAGGACAACATTTCCATCCTTTTGCACAGCAAACTTGTTGGCTCCAGTTCCATTCGTACCAGTAGCCCACAATGTTTTGCCTGCGGGATTAACCAGAACCAAATTACCATCCATTAAGAATCGGAAGCGATAACCTGTAGAAGTGATCCAAGTTTGACCCCGTGAGAAGGTAATATTACTCGATCCCGGCCTGATAGTAATGTTTGAAGAAGGATTGGTATTCTGAGAAGGTTCCCATTTCAATATTTGACCAGCAATACCAGTTTTCTCAAAATATTCCACCACAATTTTGTGATTGCCCTCAGGAATAGGCATATAAGTATTTCGGAGAGACCAGGGTCGAGATGCTGTCCATTTATCGATTATTTTGACACCATTGACATAAACCCGTACACCATCATCAGCTTGACTGATAAAATCGTAGAAGCCTCCTTTGAAATAACTGGTTGTCTCCCAACGGGCCGAGAAATTATCCTCTTTGATCCCTTGAGTTCCTACCGGCGCACCCGAACCCGCATTAAAGCGGATTTCTCCAGGCGGTTCAGTCATAGTCCAGACAGGAGTACCCGAAAGATTGGTATTGTTCCAATATTTAACAGTCCATTCACCGGTACTGCCATTACCACTATCTGGGGGTAAAGAATCAACCGCTTTGGTGTTGTAGACGGTTGTGCCATGGTGGGGATGCCACAGCATATATCCCCCTTCAAAGTCCTGCTTCACCCAACCACTACCAATGCCATACTCACCGCTGGTGGGGAATCCTAACCAACTGGCAGGGCCTCCCATTTGGTCATAACGCCCACCAATCGCTCCCCAAGTGGGATGTGCGCCATGTTTCGATGACCAAATTTTGCTAGGAATCCCTTGATTTCCGAGGAAGTGTTGAACCTTACCACCGCTCTTATCTAGGCCCCCTTTAACCGGAATCGCATTAGTTTTGGGGTAGCCAACATATTTTGCACCACCGCGATTCAAAAACTCTCGCCAAATATCTCCCCCAACCCAGTAGGCACGAGAGCTACCATCGGGTTGCATGATTGCACCTTGACGATCTTGCCCGCCAGTAAACTGTTGGGTTAAACCCCGTTCCCAATGCTTAACATGCTCGGTGGGACGACCTACACCCCAAAAACCACCATTTTGATTGAATGCCTGAACAAAGCTAGAATGAGTAATCTTTCCATCAAAGCCAACCTGACTCACAACTGGGCGATTTCCAGACCAATCTTGGATGGGCAAACCGGGTCGGATAGGCAAACCAGTGCCTGTGAAGTAAGGAATAGCTTGTTGACCATTCCAAGTAATATGACCTCCCTCAAAGGTTTGCTGGAGGAAACCATTGCCTAAGTTAACGGGTTCGCTGGTGGGTTTCCCTAGCCTCGCTTTGTTGGCTTCATAAATACCTTGAATGGCTCGTTGAGCAATGGGATTAATTGGAGCAGAAACCAGTTGAGGAACTTGAATCCAATCTCCAGCAAAAATACGGTTTGGATCAGCAATGCCATTTTTCTGAGCAATCCACATATAGTAGTCATCGCCAGCATTCCCCAGATGTTTTAACGCTAGATGGCTAAGGGTATCCTCCCGCTTAATTTGATACGGAACCCAATCGTAATACTTGCCATCTTTCCAGAATTTCTGAGCAACAGCGCGATCGCCCGCCGTAAACACCCCTTCACCACTCCAAGTTTCTGGAATCAACATATGAGGGGTAAAGTGTTCCTCTGGCTTCGTCACCTTCGCCAAATGCACCGCCGCCATCATATTGACCAAACCCGCACCCGTGGCTAAATCAAACCCCGTCTCACCCAAATCCGTCGCCGTTTGTTTCAAAATATCAATCACCTGACGGTAACTCAAGGCCGGATTCGCTGCCCAAACCTGAGACACAGCGCCCGTTACCTTGGCCGTGGCTACCGAAGTCCCGGCCATCGCCCCCACACTATCCCCAGTCAGGGATAAATGGGGATTCTCTTCTGTGCCGCCATAGGCCATCAAATCCAAACCATAACCATAACTGGAATAATCCGTCCGGTCAGCACCTTTCCACGCTGAAGTCGTCGGGTCAAACTGTTCGGCTGCGCCAACGGTAATAATATTGTCAAACTCTTGGGAAGCTTGACCCAACGCCGACATCACACCGCCATCATTGCCAGCTGCAACAACGAGTAACACATTATTTTGCCGGGCATACTCAATGGCCGCCCGCTCCATCGGTGTGAACTCATAACGGGTAAACACCTCCCCATTAGCATCAATCTGGGTTAAATCTAAACTCAAATTCACCACCGCATTGGGTTGTCCCGACTCAACGGCCGCATCGACAAATTCCACCAAAGAATTCGCCCACTGCCCTGAACCCACAGCCCGACCTAACCAAATGGGAGCATCTGGATTAATGCCATCAATGCCAATATCATTATCCTGTTGGGCTGCAATAATCCCTAAAATGTGGGTTCCATGCTCATTGCCCTCCCCCGCACTCAGCAGAGGATTATCATCCCCGTCAATCCAGTCCCGGCCTAACATGATGTTGGAATAATCCAAATCGGGATTATCCCCACTAAATCCGGTGTCAATAATCCCGATCAAGGGTTGATATTCTCGTGAGAAACTAAACCCAATGTCCTCAACGCCTACTTCCTCCACATAACGAGTGGCATAACTCACTAAAGCCTGACCTAAATCACTGTCCCGCCAATCTAGGGCGGGATCCATTAAGTCAGCCATCAAAGGCGCTTCCCCAGTAGCCCCCCGGACTTGGAAAATTAAATCATTGTAGTCCCCGTCATACCAAGCATGACCAAACTGGACATCTTCCATGACAAAGGTACTGCCATCTCCGGTCACATCGGCAATCTGCCCGAAGTGAAACATATCATAGGGATTGTCTGTTCCCAAGGAGAAGATGGGGGCTTTTGTGCCAGTGATGTTGGGGTTATTTAGCACTTCTTGGATGCGGCCGTTGGGGATTAACATCAAAGCAAATTCATCTCCCGGTCGCATGGAGAAGGATTTAATGCCTTGGTATTCCCCAGAGTTCCAGTTGTTATTTTCTCCAAGGTTGCCCAGGCCTTCAAATCTAGCGCCTTCGAGTCGGTCTTGAATGACGATGTGACCGAATT
>NZ_JAIHOM010000143.1 GCF_026130165.1 Spirulina subsalsa FACHB-351
GGGGGGCGGATTTGGGAGGGTGGGGATGGGCGGCGCTGGGGGTGATAATTTTGGTGCGGCGTTCGTCGCCAAATTTCCGCTTGAGGGTGCGGAGGTCTTTTTTCAGGGATTTTAGGAGTTCGTGGCGATCGCCCAATAACCGTTCTAACTCCCCAATCCTTTGCTGTAACTCCTCATACTCCCGTTCGAGTTTCTGACGTTCCAGCCCGGTTAAACGACGGAGCGGCATGGCTAAAATGGAATCGGCTTGGGTTTCACTAATCCCTAGGCGCACCTGTAATTCCCCTTTAGCGGTGGTGCCATCGGGGGCATGACGCAATAAATCAATCACTAGGTCTAACTGAGTTAACGCCGCTAATAAGCCTGCCACTAAATGTAAACGCCGTTGGCACTGTTCCAACTCGTGACCATAGCGACGGGTTAAGGTTTGTTCTCGAAATTTGAGAAACTCATCTAAGACTTGGCGTAAACTCAACTGACAGGGGGTGTTATCCACCAAGGTGAGCAGAATTGCCCCAAAATTGCTCCGTAGGGCCGTTTGTTTATAAAGTTGACGTAAGACTTCCTTGGGGTTACTGTCCCGCTTGACTTCCACCACCACGCGCATTCCTTCGCGATCGCTCTCATCCCGAATATCAGCAATCCCCTCTAATTTTCCCTGATTCACCAAATCGGCGATTTTCTCAATCCAGCCCGCTTTATTCACCTGAAAGGGCAATTCTGTAATCACAATCACCCCAGTATTTTTGCGCCGTTTGCCCAGATCCACCCGTTCAATTTTCGCCACCCCTTGCACCGTAATAATCCCTCGTCCGGTGCGGTAAGCCTCCCGAATCCCCTCTTTATCCAGAATTTGTCCCCCCGTGGGAAAATCTGGCCCCGGGATGATTTCCCAGAGTTTCTCGTCGGGTAAATCGGGCTTATCAATCAGGGCAATTAAACCATCCACCAACTCTCCCAAATTATGGGGCGGAACATTGGTGGCCATACCTACGGCGATCCCAGAACAACCATTGAGTAATAATAGAGGCAGTTGGGCCGGCAGAACGACAGGTTCTTGCTGAGAATTGTCAAAGTTGCTGGTAAAGTCTACCGTTGCCTCGCCAATTTCGCTCAACATGGCTTGATGGGCAACTTCAGCCAAGCGGGTTTCTGTATAGCGCATGGCGGCCGGAGGGTCATTATCGACCGAGCCGAAATTGCCATGTCCAGCCAGTAGGGGATAACGAGAGGAAAAATCCTGCACCATCCGCACTAGGGCATCATAGACCGCCTGATCTCCGTGAGGGTGATATTTCCCGAGTACATCCCCTACGACCCGGGCGCATTTGCGAAAAGGTCGGTCTGGCGTTAACCCTAATTCGTGCATTGCGTATAAAATACGACGGTGAACGGGTTTAAGCCCGTCTCGGACATCGGGCAAGGCTCGACCAACAATGACGCTCATGGCATATTCAAGATAAGACCGTTCCATTTCTGCATGGAGTGCTGTAGGGATGATTTTTCCGGTCTGTAACAGGTTCAACTGTTTTACCATGAGTTTTTGTTTCCTTGTCTGTAATTTAATCAGGACGCTCCATCCTCGCCAACGGCAGGGTGGGGTAGTTTACTTGTTATTGTTGGACATGATGACGGATTGCCCCTGTAATGGGAATATTACAGAAGGTAACTTTGAGTACTGGTTTTGATTTGAGTCGAGTGGCATCTGATTTTTCGGATAATTACCTATGACAACCGTTTTGATTGTAGAAGACGATCCCATCAATCTTCGCGTTTTTTCTAAGATTCTCACCAAACGGGGAGGCTTGGAAGTCCGTGGGACGGAAGATGTAGAAGAAGTGATGCGCGCCGCCCAAGCGGGGGAGGTGGATATTATTTTAATGGATGTATCCCTCGCTCACAGTGTCTATCAAGGAAAAGCCGTGGATGGGATCAAAATTACCCAAATGCTGAAGGCTGATCCCAATACGGCTCATTTGCCAATTATTCTGGTCACAGCCCATGCCATGGAAGGCGATCGCGAAACTTTTCTTAAACAGAGTGGAGCCGATGGCTATATTTCTAAGCCTGTTGTTGACCATCAAGGGTTTGTGAATCAAATCCTCACCCTCTTACCTCAGTAGAACGACCCAAGCGCAAAAGGAAAAAGCTCATCCCTCAATTCTGGGAGGATGATTCTTTTTCCTTGGTTTCTTTTATAGTATCTTAGTCCTAATCGGGGATACTAGGCAAGGTGTTCATGTTGAAACGAGTCAAGAAATCCTAATCAAGGTGCAACAATTCACCCAGAACACCCCGCCCCTCTAGTAAAAGTCGCGCCAACATGAAAAGAGGCGCGAAGCCATAGACTCTATCTATCCCTTGCAGACCATGCCCCGTCAACGGAAAAAATCTGACCTCCCTAGCAAAATCTGTCCGGTATGCGATCGCCCTTTCACCTGACGCAAAAAATGGGCGGATTGCTGGGATGAGGTTAAATACTGTTCAGATCGCTGTCGCAGACGACGTTCTCAAGCCCATTAATCAAACCGACTCCCGAGACGGTTTAAAGGCCAAATGCGCACCATCGCCCGCCCGATAATGTTTTCCGCCGGAACAACCCCCCACACAAAGGAATCACAGCTTTTATTGCGATTATCTCCTAATACTAAATAAGAATCAGCCGGGACAGTTGGGAAAGTCCCCTCATAATTAGGCGGCTCGTTAATATAATTCTCTGTCAACAATTGCCCATTGACAAAAATCTGTCCCCCTGTCACCTCAATTTTATCTCCCGGCAAACCGATCACCCGTTTAATATAAGCATCTCGGATGGGTAATGTCTTAGTCGGATCACATTTCAACGCCGTATCAGGAGGATAAAACACGATAATTTCCCCCCGGTAAGGAGTGCGGAAACGTAACGTCACCTTGTCAATAATTAGACGGTCATTGACTTGCAGCGTCGGTAACATCGACTCTGAGGGAATATAGCGAACATCCCCCAAAAAAGTCCGGATAATTAAGGCTAAAACAATGCTCGTCCCTACAATAGAGCCGATTTCGACCCAGACATTAGTGGGTTTGTCCTGCTTTTCGCTCACCAGTTTCTCTCCTGATTGTCCTTATCTAATATATCCACTGCGGGCTGTAATTGACTGAAGAGCAGGGAAAAGTCCAGAGACACAACGCTTGGGTGTTCGGCAGTCCACAGCTTGAGTTATTCACTCATCCCTGTTCACCCGCTCAGATATTTGCTAATAATTCTCAATTATCAGGACTTGTTGCAAGTTATCCCGAAAAAGGGCTATGCTTGTCAACAAGTCGTTTTACCTGAGAATCCTATGCTTCCTTACACCGCCAACACCTTAAAAGCAGAATTAAACTCCCGAGGCTGGCGCTTAACACCCCAACGAGAAAAAATCCTCCACGTTTTTCAAAATTTGCCCCGAGGCAACCATTTAAGCGCAGAGGAATTATATTCACTTTTGGATCAACGAGGGGAGACTATTAGTTTATCGACCATCTACCGCAGTGTGAAACTTATGGCACGGATGGGGATTTTACGGGAATTGGAACTGGCAGAAGGGCATAAACACTATGAACTCAATCAACCCTATCCCCACCACCATCATCATATGGTCTGTATTCAATGTAATAAAACCACCGAATTTAATAATGATTCGATTTTAAAACATAGTCTCAAACAAGTGGAAAAATTTGGGTTTCAATTGATTGACTGTCAATTAACAGTAATGACTATTTGTCCTGAAGCGTTGCGTTTAGGTTGGCCTTCTGCCTTACCCAGTAATTGGTCTTGTTCTAGGGTGATTTCGGAAACCCCCCTAGAAGACGAAGAAAATTAGGCTTGTTGACTGGCCAATTGAAACCCTAGTGCTTTTTTCTTCATCATTTGAAAAATATTGTAGAAACCATTGGCACGGGATGGGGTGAGACTTACTCGTAATCCCGTTTCCTCGATAAAATCTGGAGTAACAGCTAGAATTTCTTCGGGGGTTAGTTCATTGAGTCCTTCAATCAGTAAGGCGACTAATCCCTTGACTAATTGAGCATCAGAGTCCCCATGATAAATCACTTTCCCCTCGACTAAATCGGCCGTGATGAACACTTGGGAGACACAGCCATGTACTTTGTTTTCTGGGGTTTTATCTTGGTCTGCCATAGGGTCCAAGCGGTTGGCATACCAGAGCAATTGTTGATAGCGTTGTTTAGGGTCTGTGCGGCGCTTGAAACGTTGCACAATTTTATCCAGTGTTGGGGGTAAGGGTTTAGCTGTCGATGACATGAGGTCGTAAGTTTCGTTAAACTATCTTGTAGATTCGTTACTGATCTTAACACTCCTGATCCGGCAGAGAAAAAGTTTGCTCAAAGTTCAATTGTTTAAGTTTAAGATTTCATGAAAGAATCCCTCCCAGAATCATCGGAGGTTATGAGTTGCCCCGTTTGTGAGCAATGGATTAACCGGAATGTCTCAGCTTGTCCCCATTGTGGCTGTATTTTTTGGCACGATGAACCCACAACCTCGGAACGGTGGTTAACTCACCAGCGTTTTATTGCGATCGCCATTGGGGGCTGTACAATCCTCTACATTGCCACCCTAATCCTCAGTGGATCAAACATTGGGGGGACAGGGATGATGAATTTTTTAGCCCCCAATACCGTTGCTTTAGTCCTCTTTGGGGCCACGGGAGCGATTCCGGTTTTTGAATTAGGGCGCTGGTGGACGGTTTTAAGTGCCGCTTGGTTACATGGCAGCTTGTTACATATCGTCTTCAATATGTTGTGGGTGAGGGATTTGGGGGCGGGTGTGGGTCAGGTTTACGGGGCAAGTCGTTTGGTGGTGATCTATACCTGCGCGGCCATCACAGGGGCTTTTTTAAGCAGTGTAGCGGGGGTTTATCTCTTAGATGCTCCAGCCCTCTTTCATGGGGCGCAGTTGTCTGTGGGGGCTTCTGGGGCTATTTTCGGGCTATTTGGGGCGCTGGTGTCCTATGGGCAGAAAATGCGCAATCCTAACCTGCGACGCAAAGCTCTATCCTATGCTGTGGTGTTGTTTGTTTTTGGGGTGATTATGCCCAACGTGGACAACTGGGGGCATTTAGGGGGGTTTCTGGGGGGATATATACTCACCCAACTCCCCGGATTCCATCCCGAGGACCGTTGGGGGAGATGGGGGGAAGGAATTGCGATCGCCTGTTTGCTCCTAACTCTGGCCAGTGTAATTGTTTCGGTTCTAGATATTTTGGTCTGGCGTTAGGGTGAGTTTCCCCCCTCAGTTAAGCAGAATCCCCCTAAATCCCCCTTCTAAAGGGGGACTTCCCCACGATTCCCCCTTCCCTCCGGTTCCCCCCTTCCAAAGGGGGGCTAGGGGGGATACGAACCTGCAACTACGAACCTGACCCCCAGAGGACGGTGAGATCAAGGGCAAAATGGGGGAGGATGGGGTCGCCGGAGAGGGTGTCTGGGCGGTTGAATTCTTGGGGGGGTTGCCCGGGACGATAGGCGTAAATTTGCTGGTTTTCTGTGTCGATTAACCAGCCTAATTGTGCGCCATTGTCAATGTATTCTTCCAGTTTCGCCCGGAGGGTAGCGAGGTCGTCGCTGGGAGATTTGAGTTCTAGGACAAAATCGGGACAGAGAGGGGCGAATTTCCGGCGTTCTGCTGGGCTGAGGGCATCCCAACGGGCTTGTTCAATCCAAGCGACATCGGGGGAGCGGATGGCTCCGTTGGGGAGGGTAAATCCGGCGGAGGAGTCGAATACTTTTCCTAGCTGTCTCTGTCGATTCCACTGCCAGAGTTGACCGAGCAGATCCGCATTATAAGCTCCGGTTTCACTTCCGGCGGGGGACATGGCAATCAGTTCTCCTTGGGCGGTGCGTTCAAGGCGCAGGTCGGGGTTTTGCTGGCAGAGTTGCTCGAAAGTTTCATGGGTGAGGTTGAGGGTGAGCATGGGATTTTTTGCTACAAACAACAAAGTTCATCGGTTTGACTCTAATCGATCAAGGGGTGACAATTTAGATCAGACAAAAACAACTTGATTGGCGAAATCCTCCAATTCTCCAAGTCTGGCATAAATGGCAGCCAGGGAAATTTCTGGGTGTTGAAAGTGCAGTTCTTCTGGACTCCACCCGTGGGCGTGTTTTTCTTGAATCAGTTGGGAAACTGAAAGGCGACTATTGGCAATTTTTGCCTGATGTTGAGCATCAATTTCTAGGTATTGCCAAGTTACAGGATTATCTAGGGTGAATGTCATATTGAGAAAAGCGCAAGGGTTGATTTTATTTAAGTTCAGCAAGGGCTAAGGGAAGTGACTACTATTCTAGCTAGGGTCTGCTGAAAAAGCCCAACGCTAGACTCAACAAGGGAATTGATAATTGACAATTGTCAATTATCAATTGTCAATTATCAATTATCAATTATTCCCGACTCCCCCTGCTCCCCTGCCCCCCTGCTCCCCTGCTCCCCTGCCCCTCTGCTCCCCCGCTCCCGACTCTCTTGCTGTTGAGGAAAACCGGGATAGGTGGGTAAAGATTGCCACATATCTTGGGCGCGGAAGAGGTCAGGCGATCGCGCCATTACCGTTTTTATGATTTCCTCTGCTTTCTCCCATTGTTCTTCGAGGATGAAGGCCTGAGCGAGGTCTAAGGCCATAGTATCGTCACGGGGGATCTCTTCATCGGGCAGGAGACGCATCCCCTCACGAAAAGCCATCTGAGCTTGTTCTAAGTTGCCCCCCATCCACAACACCACCCCTAAACGGAAATGAATCCGACTGTTTTGGGGGAAAAGGGCGAGGGACTTTTGATAGGCTTCCAAAGCTGGAGGAGGGTTTCCCTGGTCCATAAAGACATCCCCCATCAAACCATAGGCGAGGGCATTTTTCACATCCTCTCCCAGAGGATCAAGTCCAGTGTGATAGTCAATCACCTGTCGGAAATGGTCAAACCCAGCGTCTCGCTCATATTTCCAAGTGAGTAAATGGGCAAGGTGATAGTGGGCCCAAACTAGGTCAGGATTTAAGCCTAGGGCTTGCTCTAAGGCTTGTTGTGCCTCGTCATAGCGTTGTACCCAAAACAAGGCTTCTCCCAAACCATTGTAGGCATGGGCAAAGTTTGGACTCAGTTCAATGGCTTTGTGGTACATCTCAATGGCTCGCAGCCAACGTTTTTGGCGAGCGAAGAACCACCCTGTTTCAAAGTAGGCGCTGGCCTCGATTGACTCTCGGGCTGTTCTGGGGGCGGGGTGTGCTTCTCCGATGAGTCCGGCATCGGTGATAGGTTCTCCGAGGGGCGAAAAATCGCGATCGCTTAACCTATAGCCATATAGGGGATCTAGAGTTATTGCCTGACGATAGGTGGCGACCATTAAGCCCACATCAATCTCCTCTCCTAGGGCTAACGTTCGGGCTAAACGGAGTAAGGCAATGGCTTGTTCTGAAGGGTCTTCTTCCGCCAAGGAGACGGCCGTTTGATAGCTGGCGATCGCGCCGTCCCAGTCTTCAGCACACAAACGGAGATCCCCCTGCTGGATGTAATGACCAGTTGTCGTGAGTTCTGGGGGAGGCTCCAGACCCTCACAATCGATGCCTGTAGCCGTCATTTTAGCCATCCCCGGCATTCCCATCAACAGTCCACTGATCGTCAGTCCCCAGATGAGCAATTGCCTTTTCCCTGCCATGACTTCTCCCCCCTTCTCCCCGTTGTTCGAGAGTATCCTATCGCGTTTCTAGTGTATCCTCCTTTCCGGGAGGTTAAGCTACCGCGCCCAATAGGGGTTCGTAGTTGCGCTTCAGCGCCCAATGGGTTCGTAGTTGCGCTTCAGCGCCCAATGGGTTCGTAGTTGCGCTTCAGCGCCCAACGAGGTTCGTAGTTGCGCTTCAGCGCCCAACGAGGTTCGTAGTTGCGCTTCAGCGCCCAACGAGGTTCGTAGTTGCGCTTCAGCGCCCAACGAGGTTCGTAGTTGCGCTTCAGCGCCCAATGGGTTCGTAGTTACGCTTCGGGAGTGTAAATCTTCTCAGGAAAGCTCCTCCATTAAGCCAGCCATCTCCTGCACCGGGAAGCGCTCCATTAACTGAATAGCCCGTCTGGCGTTTTGTTGTAAGCTGTTAGACACCCCCGGCACGTGGGGAATCTGGGAGAGAAAATCCAACGTCCGGCGCAACATTCGCACTAAATCCCCTTGATCAAAATTGGTGTTATCACAGAGTTCGTCCCACTCAATGCCCAGCGCCCAACGTTCCACCACACTACTGAGTAAAGCCGTTTCCTGTTCCAACCACACCGGAAGCACGACATTATAACGGTGTTGGCACTTAATTAACCGCTTGCGCAGGGGCATTAACTCCTCCATTACCTCCAAATAGGGCGCATTGGGGAGATAATTCGACCAACTATCAGGACGGGGGGGTTCTGAGATTAAAATATAGACCAAGGCCGCTAAATGGTGGGGGTCTAAATCATCCAAATAACCAGACAACAACACTAACCCTAACCACAGTTCATTATCTCCCCGAATGGCTGCGGCCGCTTGTCCGAGGGCGGTGGGTCTGTACTGGTCTAAAGCGTCAAACTCCCGCAACACTTTCACTAAATTAGTAAACTCTCGCCAGTGGGTGGTTTGGTGTTGTTTAAAGGCTTCTTGGCGCGATCGCAAAGCCGCCCGTAAATCTAAACGGTGTTGATGGCGCTTAATCAACTTACTCGGTTTCCCCCATTGATTCAGGGGATGATTGTGAAGTTGTTCCTGCACCATTTCCAGACGGGCGGCCTGTTCCAGTACCTCCGGCGCTTCCGGCACCTCCGGGCTTTGGTCTGGCAGGAGTTGGGCCACGGCCGCGCTGATTTCCTCCCCCTTGCGGTGTTGACCCCGTTTGATGGGCAATTCCGGGGGGGGAGTCAGGGGATCTAACACCGAGAGGGAGAGACAGCGACCATCCACCTGAATCAAATCATGGTAGGACAACACATACCAACGATTATCCCGCCCCAAACAAATCAGATAGGGCGCTTGACCCCGCCCCGGTGCTTGGGCGTAGAGAACAGCCGGGAGTAGAGAGCCGGCCGTTTTGCCTTTAATATAAACAATGCTCCCCGTGCCGAGATGATCCAGTTGACGCGCCATTTCCTTGCTGCGGGTTTCTTCAGCTTGGTGTTGTAGGGTTTTGAGTAAGCGCCGTTCTTCTCGTAATCGTTCGCTGAGTTTACCGTATTCTTGCAGAAGTTGATCGGTCACCGGAGCCAGTTCTATATCCAGTTTCGCCAATTCCGTCGTCAGTTCTGCGATCGCCTGTTGTTCCGGTAACAAGCGCAAAGTGGCGGTATATTGGGCAAAACTCCGCTCTAACAAATCCTTCGCCTCATCAACGGAGTGAGTTTGTAGGAGGTTTAACACCATGCCGTAGGTGGGGGTAAAACGACTGACCAAGGGATCCGGGGTTTTCAGGGCTAAACTCGCCGCATCTTTACTCCCCTCAAAGGGAGTCTGCACCGTCACCACATGACCCATGTCATCCATGCCCCGACGACCCGCCCGACCTGCCATTTGGAGGAATTCCGAGGCCGTCAGGAGACGGTGGCCGTGATCGGTGCGTTTGGAGATCGTCGAAATCACCGTAGTCCGCGCAGGCATATTAATCCCGGCCGCGAGGGTTTCTGTGGCAAATACCACCTTCACTAACCCCTCTTGAAACAATTCCTCAACTAGCGCTTTCCAAGCGGGTAAAATGCCCGCGTGGTGGGAAGCAATGCCCTGATACAGTGCTTCGAGTACCGATTGCCGTCCCACCGCACTTTGTACCGAAGGATTGAGGCTTAAAAAAGCTTCAATGCGTTCTTTAAGCAGGATGGCCTCCTCCGGGGTAATGAGAATCAGGGGAGCTTCTTCGTCCTCGGGGTGGCGTTTAGTCCGGGGGAGGGTGAGTTCATAAACCCTCTGCATCGCTTGATCACAACCCCGACGACTGAAAATAAAGTAAATGGCGGGTAACATATCCTGGGCGTGGAGTTGCCGCACCACATCCACCACCGTGGGGCAATCTTCCCGTCTGATTCGTTGTTTCGGATTCCGTCGCCCTTTGCCTTTTAGCCGACTGTTGATCCCGGTTTTAGACTCATTTAAGAGGGGACAGAGCGCTTGTTGATTGCTGAAATAAAATTCTAGGGGAACGGGGCGGAAATTGGACTGAACTAACTCGGTTTTCCCATGGACTTGGGAAATCCATTCCGTGAGTTCATCCGCATTGGCAATGGTGGCCGAGAGGGCGACTAATTGAATCTTAGGGGGAGCATAAATAATCGACTCTTCCCAAACCGTACCCCGTTGGCTATCGTTCATGTAGTGACATTCATCTAGCACCACAGTTTCCACCCCTTCTAGAGAGGTTCCCACCTGACCAATGGGAGTCCCGTAGAGCATATTCCGGAAAATTTCCGTCGTCATCACTAAAACCGGGGCATTGCGGTTAAAGGAAGCATCTCCGGTCAACAATCCTACAGACTGTTCCCCAAATTTATCCCGAAAATCCCGAAACTTCTGATTTGATAAGGCTTTGAGGGGGGTAGTATAAAAAACCCGTTTCTCTCGGCGTAGGGCCCGATGGATGGCATATTCTCCGACCAAAGTTTTCCCGGAACCCGTTGGCACACTAACCACCACAGACTTATTGCCATCCAACGCGGCGATCGCCTGTTGCTGAAAAGGGTCTAGTGGGAAGGGGAATAGGATTGTGGGATCGAGATGATTAGAACTCAAGGAAATGCTCACGGAAAGTTGCTCAACAACTTCCTATTCTGACACTCTCCCAACGCTGACCACAAGGGGTACAGTGCGGGAGTGCTATGGGTAGGGACTTTGGAGCTTTCCTAAACTCCAGTGATCAAGCCGGGTTAGGATAGCGTTGGGGTTAAGTGTTGTTGAAAGCCTACCAGTTCGGTTATTTGCTAGAATTTAGTCGGGTTCAATTATAGCGTTTCCATTTGAGTTTTGTCATCCACAAGGGAAAGCAAAAGGAACACCGGATCTGGGAACAGTATACAAGGGTTACAAGGAGCTTGAAGTATTATGAGAAACTTCTCTGAGAGTTGATCAATGATTTGGAAACCCTATAGTACGGACAGCTAAAATAATGGATGCTCACGAGTTAGAAAAATGGTTCAATGATTTGGAATCGGATCGTGTTGAGCGCAAAGCGTCCATTGCTGATAGTAAAAAAATTAGACAAGCCATTTGCGCCTTTGCCAATGATTTACCAAAAACCCTGGGTCTAAAGCCCCGTCCTTCTAGGACGGCTTTTTCTTAATCGTAATATAATTAAGAGAATCACTTGCATTTCGTAAGATGCTCATTCTTTCCTATCAATACAAGTTGCGTCCGACACCAGAACAAGCCGCCGTTATCAATGAGTGGCTTGGTATTTGTCGTTCGGTTTATAACTA
>NZ_JAIHOM010000144.1 GCF_026130165.1 Spirulina subsalsa FACHB-351
GGCATTTTTTGACAATTTGAGGGAAGTTGGATAGAATCAAATTATTGATTTTTTTTTAAAAACAAGCTCCTATTTTACCGAAGTAGGAGCTTTTTGTCAATTTTTTTTCTAACATTCAACACTTCTGCGTTTTAATATATTTTGTGCTAACGTCAAATCCTGTATAATTTACCCCTCTGGGTAGATAAGGAATAATGTCTCCTGGTCCACAACCAATGTCAAGAATTTTATCACCTGGCTTTGCTGCAACATATTTTTTAACAAATTCATTACGAGAGTATGAAGCTCCAAGAATCCAGCCAAACAATGTGTAAAGCCATGAAATAGCTAGAAAAGAACGTAAAAATTTTATCACTACTTATCCTAATAAATTATGTTTCTTTATGCCTACATTTAAGATTTTTGAGCTACTAATAAGAGAGAACCCCCTACAGGCAAAGAAACTCCAAGGTTTAGGAGACTTCTTTCAACATTAAGAAGACTTTCTAATACTGTGTTAATTAATGGATTGATTTCAAGTTCAGAGAGTGGATTATAGTTTACTTTTGAAGTGCGATATCGCCAGCGAGAAATAAGCATCAAGGGAAGGATAAGTGATACAAATGATGTTTTAGCTATGACTTGGAATCCTGCATTTTCTACTTTTTGGTGAAGTTCTATTGCACAATAGCGCCGAAAATGGTGGGCGTAATCATCAGCTTGACTCCAGAGCCAAGGATGTTGAGGAACGGTAAGAATGATTCCTCCTCGCGGTTTCGTAGCTTGATATATTTGTTTTAATGCTTCTTGATCGTGTCTGATGTGTTCCAGCACATCAAATGCTCCAATCAGATCAAACTCTTGAAAAAATGGTATTTTACAGGCATCCATCTGCAACAATGTGGTTTTGTGTAAGCGTTTAGATGCAAATTCTAAACCTGTGCAAAAGATTTCACTCCCAAATAAAGTAAGATAAGGAATTTTTCGTTCAATCGCTTGTAACACAAATCCAGTACCACATCCAATTTCCAAAAAACTTTGTGCTTTTGGAAAATAGTGCTTTATTGTATGAATTATCAGATGATTTCTAGAACGAAACCAAAAGTTTTTTGATTCTAGTTTTGCCAGTTGTGGAAAAAACTTAGCTTCAAATCCTTCACTCATAGCAGCGAGTTCTGGAGCAAAGCTCAGATAACCTTCTAAATATGAAGGTGCATAACCACAAGCAGGACAAGTCCAATTCTTGCTAGAAAACTGATAATGACAGTTGTTACAGGTTTTCATCGCGTACTTCCAATGATAATTCCTAATATTATCAACAGTAATCCAGCACTCTTTGATAAAGTAATAGGTTCTCTAAAAAAAATTGCGCTTAAAAATAAAACCAAAACAAAAGATGAGCTTGTAAATGGATAAGCATAACTTAGGGGCAATTTTGTCATGGCTGCCATCCAAGAAATAGCAGCTAAGAAAGCCGCCATAAAACTACTTATCACCCAAGGATTCGATAATAGTTTGATAATAAAATATATCTTTTCAGAGTTGTCTTGAGGAAAAACACCAGCATTACTCACTTGCCACTTGATTATGATTTGTCCATACACTGTAAACAAAATAGTTAGTAAAACATAAATATGGCTCATAAAACAAGAAATTACTACAAATTACGAAATTACTTAAGTCTTCCTTCAGTATAAATATTGAACTTAGACACATTCCTCACAAATTGCAAGCCCGAAACCTGTTTTACCATAACCATTACCGTTGTACAGCATATAAATATTTCCATCATGATTAAAGACAAACGGATATTCAATCATTTCCGAATCCCAACCTTGATCAGAAACGTTAATGCCAGCAGAATCTAAATCTAAATTCCATGTATAACCATCTTCACTATAAGCGAAACCTATTTTATATTTATCTCCATTACCACCTCGATAGGAAAACCACATCGCATAACCTTCTGTTTCATTTCCAATTACAGTTGGTCTGGAGAATGCTTGTGCCTTACCAAGTTCGTAAGGAAGTGCTAATCCCTGACGATGCCAGTTGTGACCATCAATAGAAGACGCATAATTAATAGTATGTAGCATTTCCCCATTTCCCGCATCCCAAGTGATAGTTGAACCATACCACATCTTATACTCTTGGTTATCTTTCAGAACCCAAGGATAGGATAGACTTACAGGATCAATGGGGTTTGAACCCAATAAAGGAGTTTTACTATCTATTTCCAATGTCATGATATCTGGCTTTACAATCAGTCTGCCTATATCTCCTCGCCAGTGACTATTTTTATGATTTTGCCAGCCCATAAAAAGCATATAATTGACACCATCAACTTCATAGCAGTTCCCAAGACTCACACCATCTGGATAGAAACTATCTTCCAAACCATGAAGAAATAAGGGTTGGATGTATTCTTGTAGAACTTGGCGTTTTTCGATATCAATGTCAACAGCACCAATTGATGAGCGATTCTTGTTATCTCTACCACTAAAGAAAATCCGATATACATTACCCTCAATTTGTATTGGTACGGGGTTAGCTGTGTGAGAGATAAGCTTAGAGTGTCTATTTTTGCCCAAATGTGTATATAAAAGTCCCAGTTTTTTCCACCTAGTTTTCATATTCCTCGTAGTCTCCTACTAGGCACTTTTGATCGCTCGGTTGCTTTACCCATGTAAACTCCTTCAGGTTCTACATCAGCAAGAATTAAAGCTCCAGCACCAATCACAGAGTCTTTACCAATCTTGATATGATCTCTTAATGTTGCATTAACTCCAATAAAACAGTTGTTACCTACCTCAACTCCACCAGAAATCACCACATGGGAAGAAATAAAGCAGTTATCTCCTATTTTTGAATGATGTCCAATATGATTACCACTCCAAAGAGTTACATTATTACCAATTTCAACAAAAGGTTGAATTGTATTGTCTTCTAAAATAAAACAATTCTCACCAATTGATAAATCTGACCAAGTAGTTGCTTTAGAGCTAACATAGCTAATTAGATGATAGCCTTTTTCTTTAGATGCTTTACACTTTTCCGTTCTAATTTTGTTGCCTTGGGTATAACTCAGTGCAACTAACATTTGAATATCTTTAGGTGGATATAACTCCTCTACTTTTTCAAAGGGTATTACAGGTAAATTGCAAAATTCTTTGAAAGAAAGATAGGCTTCATCTACAGTAAATGCCACAACTTCATAATTGCTATCATGCGTTAAATAAAAATGTGCAACCTGAGCAATATTGCCAGTACCAAAAATAATTAAAGATTGCTTATTCATATCACATTCTTCATATTAAGAAGCTATTTCCGAACAATGATTGTAAATTCATACAGATCATAGTCATGCAAAAGAGCCACATTCTTTGAAAAATGTTTTTTGCAAAAATCAAAGAAAAAACAGGGATCAGCATAGTATAAATAGGATCGCATTTTATCAAAGTCTGAATATTGAGTTAACATATTAAAAGCAAAACCTCTTATGCTCAACAAAGAGAGTTCTTTGAGGGTTTTAAAAATATAATTTTCCCAGTCTTGAACATTTATTTCTTGTTTAACATTAAATACCCCACTCGCTAAACTAAAATCAGCAATTTGTAGAGATGATTTTTCATTAAAAAAGAAGGCATTTCTAGAATTTTCATAAAGAAGTTTAGCCGATTTAATCATTGAATCACATATATCATACCCAAAGTATTTACACCGATAATTTTCGCTGATTATAAAACTCAATAAAGCTCCATAACCGCATCCATAATCTATCAAAGAAAAATTATCATCATGATTACAGACCTTTAGTAATTGTTTAAACCTAAGTATTTGGGATTCTTCGGAGTTCCAATCAACACCTCTAGCAGTAGCACCATAAGTTACAATTTTATCTGTATAGTATTGATTAACGCTATCAAGGATTTTCAAAAAACTCATGTCATTGTTGGACTGGTTCATTGGAATTGAAATTTGGATACTCATAAATATTTCTAACTATTGTGTAAGGACGCTGTTTAGTTTCTGAGAAAACTTTCGCAATGTACAGACCAATTAAACCTAAACAAAAAATAGTCAATCCTCCTAACAACCAAACTGAGACAATAAGAGAAGACCATCCGGCGAGGATAGAGTTAAAAAGAATTTTACGAACGACTAAACTGATAGCTGCTAGACTTGATAGAAATGAAATGAAAAAACCTAGGTAAAAAACAATTTTTAGTGGTTTATTACTAAATGAAGTTATTCCATTAACTACTATAGAAATTTTTTTGTTAAAGTTATAAGTTGACTTGCCTTTAAAATGCTTCACTATAACCATAGGTATCTGATTAAAACCTGTTATGGCAGCAAGTCCAGAAAAATTGATTTCTCGTTCTTGATGACTAACTAAAGCTTTCACATATCTTTGACTCATTAATCTAGCAGTTATTAAGTTAGTAGGGATGGGATGAGTAGACAATAAATTAAATAGTTTAAAATAAAACCATCCTGTAATTCTTTCAAAGAAATTTCCTTTGCGTTTTCTTTGAACACCATAAACAACATCGATATTAGCTTTTTCTTGATATTTTTCATAAAAAAGACTCAAAAATTCTGGTTCTTCTTCTAAATCAGAATCAATTAAAAATACTAATTCTCCTTTAGCATAAGATAGACCAGTCATTATTGCTTTGTGATGCCCAAAGTTACGAGATAAATCAATAATCTTCACTTGTTTATCTTGTTTATACAAAGCTAACGCAACTTCTAAAGAATCGTCAGGAGAACCATCATTGACAAAAATAATTTCATAATTTTGAGTCAGTTTTTGAGCTTCTGCTGATACTCGTTGATAAAACTCAGTAATGTAAGGTGATGAATAGTATAAAGTTGTCACTATTGAAAGATCCATATTTAACCAAAGCTTTTCATATATTTCTTGGCATTTTCTCCTTCATTGAAAATTAAGTCAAGGACACTCACTCCATGCTCGAACGGTGGAAACCTCTGCTCATACTCTGGATACCCAGAATAATTCATATAAGTCAATTGAATATTTTCTGCTTGGAATAATACCTCATCAAGATAACTTTGGGCTGATAGCCCTGATATATACTCGGTCGCTTCTGCTTGCTTACAAAGCGAGACTAACCGTTCTGTTCTCCCTTCAACCAACGCATAATCCATAGACCAAGATATTTTAGTCTGAATACCCAGAATCATACAGATACTTTCCAAAAATTGATAGTTAATATGACTCAATCTAGTTGTATCGAAACTTAAGTATAAACTTTCAAACATCTCCTTATAATCTACAAAATAACGAGCACGAGAGTAATTATGAATAATGGACTTCCAATGCTCTTGTCTCCAATTTTGGTTTTCAACTTGAACATCTTTAATCTTTTGAAAATATTTCCCTTTAACTTGCACAGGAATAGTTAGCCAAATTAATCCTTGATTTGTTTTGATTTTATTACGATTACGCCAATCCCTTCGGGTGTACTGCATATCATCAAAGAGAATGAATTCATCAACAGAATTAATCAGATCAAAGTAGCCTTTCCATGGAATATAGTTAGATTGAGATATGGCGATTTTTTTCATGAAAATTGATTCAACATTTCACACATCAGACTTATTGAGTATAATTAATTATTGTTCAACTGATATTCATCAAACTAACGCTACCTTGGCACTACTTGGCACATTAATTAAACTCGCTTCCAACTGCTCTGCAATAGGCAAGGGAGCGCGGGGACAATCAGCATACATAGGCAACTTGTGCAATAAAGTCCAGGTAGGACGACATTGATAACCTACCTCATTGGCAGCAGTTAAAAGGCGATCGCGCATTTCAAAACTTGGTTGATTTAACCTAAGAGTATTTAACCAATAATTACTCTGGCTGTTTGGAGGCTCAACCACAAAATCTATCCCGTCAATATCTTTAAAGACTTTCTCATATTGCTGGGCTAATAACCGTTTTCGGCGCAAAAAATCAGGTAACTGCTCCATCTGAGCGCATCCCAAAGCAGCATTCAAATTCGGCAAACGATAATTCCAAGCAACAGCATCATGGAAAAATTCCCAACGGTGGGGCTGTTTAGCGGTTGTAGTCCAATGTTTAGCTTGTCGAGCCAATTCTGCATCATTGGTTAAAATTGCTCCCCCTCCCCCTGTCGTAATCACCTTATTGCCATTAAAGCTCAACGTCCCCAACAACCCAAAAGTTCCCGTATGTTGCCCCTGATATCGACTGTCTAAAGACTCCGCTGCATCTTCCACAACCGTCAAATCATAACGATCCGCCACATCCAGCAGAGAAACCATGTCTACCGGATGACCGTAAGTGTGCATAGGCACAACCGCAGCGATCCGCCGTCCTGTGAAGCGATTCGTTAATCCCTCTGAACTAGATAAGCTACAGTGCTTGAGATAGTCACTCAACGCATGAGGATCTATGCCCAAGGTTTTAAATTCACTATCGATAAAATGGGGAATTGCTCCACAGTGGGCCACGGCATTTGCTGTAGCCACAAAAGACAAAGCCGGAATTAATACCTCATCCCCTGGTCTCACCCCTGCCAATAATAAAGCGATATGAAGGGCAGCCGTGCCATTCACCACCGCTACAACATACTTTGCCCCCGTATATTCCGCCAGCATCACTTCAAAGTGATCGACGTACTTACCGACGGATGAAACAAAGGTGGAATCAAGGCAATCTTTAACCAATTCCCACTCATTGCCCATAAACTCAGGTTCGTGGAGTGGCACAAAAGGATTTGGCAGTCCTAAGACAGTCTTCAGTCCGTGTAAAAAATCCTGTTCTAGTTGATCCACTCTTTCAATGCCACTTAAATGCTTAAATGTTGTAGCGATCGCTTTTATATCCTGCCAAATTTGCTGGATTCATAAACCATTCCGCCGTTTCTGCCAAACCCCGCTTAAACCCTTCACGTCCACCATATAAAGGTTCCCATCCCACAAGCTGTTTTGCCTTGGTATTATCTGCCCATAAACGATTTACTTCGCTTTTCTCAGGACGTAAACGAACCTCGTCAGTCTCTATTTCTATCTCTACACCCATTGCCTCTCCAATAAGCTGCACCGTATCACCAATAGAAATTTCAAAATTACTGCCAATATTAATCACTTCGCCAATAGATTTTTCAGACTCAGCTATGGCAATAAATCCCCGAACTGTATCTTTCACATAATTAAAATCTCTAGTGGGATGCAATGCACCCAGCTTGATTTTCCGTGTTCCATTGGCAATCTGAGTAATCACCGTAGGAATTACAGCCCGCGCTGACTGTCGAGGTCCATAGGTGTTGAAAGGACGAATAATAGAAACAGGAGTATTGAAAGACTGGTAAAAAGACATAGCGATTTGGTCAGCCCCTATTTTACTAGCGGAGTAAGGAGACTGACCTTGTAAGGGATGAGTTTCTGTAATGGGAACGAACTGTGCAGTACCGTAAACTTCACTGGTGGAAGTATGTACAACTTTTTGCACACCTAGTTCTCTAGCAGCCTGAACTACATTCAATGTTCCTTTTATATTGGTATCAACATAAGTAGCTGGCGAATGATAAGAATAAGGAATAGCAATTAATGCTGCCAGGTGCAATACAATATCACACTCTTTCATGGCTTCTTTGACCCCATAGGGGTCGCGAATATCGCCAGAAAACACTTCCAGGTTGTCTAAAATTTCTCTTGAAGCATGGTCTAGCCACCCCCAAGAATTAAAAGAATTATATAAAACAAAAGCTTTTACAGAATAACCTTGCCTCACCAATTCTTCTGTTAGGTGAGAGCCAATAAACCCATCAGATCCAGTAACTAATATTTTTTGCTTATAACTCACTTGATTTTCCGGCACTGAATATTTATTACAGCTTTTTCGCAAGTTACTTAATAGATTGTCCTCGCTCTAAAACACTGCCCTAACTAGGGGAGAGTGTTTTAGAAAGCCAATTCAATTATCTCTAAACAAGCTGTATTATCTAAAATAATAATAGACTCTGATCTTATAACGATTTCTCAAATCTGGACAAGATAGAATGAGGGTTAGTTGGTCGAGATTTATCCCACACCGAAACGTTTTTATTTGTGCATAGTATTTACTGTGTAAAGCTTGTCTCGACATTTAAGCTAAAAAAGCTCAGGAAAAAATTGTTCATCTAACAACTCATCCCAACTATAAGGACAGACTTCAGGAAAAACATCTTCCTTCAGAAAAGTCTCCTTACTAGCCCCCTTGCGCCCATATTTATACCCCTTCGCCATCACTTCTTCCCGACGAGAGACTAACCCTGGATTATCCTCCAAAATCCGCTCAATCTTAATGCGTTGCTTATCAATGGAATACCGCCAACTCGGAGAACGATATTGTGGCTGATACTGCCACTTCAATAAATGTAACGTTAACTGTTCTAGAGCAGAAACCAATGCCCGATATTCACTGCGACCCAAATCTTCGATTTCCTCAATCACATTTGACCAATCCACCTGGTCAAATTTCCTCTCACGTAGGAACTCAGCTTGTTGAGCAGACCAAGTGTAAAAATCCGTTTCGTACAGATTCTCGCCAATCATTACTGCATCTCCCCTAGGACTCAAATCCTTGTAACATCCTCACGAGGCTGACCCGAAAAAAACTGAGGAAACCAATCACACCATCAGCCGAAAATCTCGAATCCCTGAATTAGCCGCCCGTGCCTGCCGCCGCGTAAACTCCCCCACCGAAGGATTCCCCTCCGGATTAATCACCCCCGTCGCTTGCATCCACAACTCCCTCGGGGCCAACTGCACCTCATAAACCCGCTCGCCCACCTTCCGGACATAATACCAGCGCGTCTCCTGACACTCATTACACCAAAACGCCTCCAGCCATTCTCCCACCAAAGGCACCGCCGTATGACTCGCCACCAACATCAACGCCGATAAGCGACTAATCCCCCGAGATTGTAACGTCCCCGGTGACTCCGTATAAAGGGTATATTTCTGACTCACACTATCCAAATAACACCCATGCTCCGGACAAAAAATTGCCCGCCGCTTCGACCGTTTCCGATTTCGGACACACCTATCCTGCACTTCGACCTCCGAATTGACTCCTCAAATCTGGCAAAACACCTTATTTCAAGGCAAGAAGGCTGCGGTGAAGGGACTGAGATCCGAAGACCATCAAAGCCCACTTCTAAAAATTCCTTAACAAATTGTTATCCCGTACCATACACCAAGATTCGCCATTTGTGACCAATCTCCGTAAAAAACTGTGACTCGACAGGAAATCCTAATTCGCTTACTGCCAAATCTCGGTCAAATCTAAAACAAACCCTGGCAAAACATCCTCCCCGGATAAACCATCCGGACGCTCCAACACCTCCACCTCTCGATTCAGTCGATAAACCTCCACCCTCCTACGCTTTCGGTCAATTAAAAACCCCAAACGAGTGCCATTGTCCAGATATTCTCGCATTTTCTCCTGCAACGGCTTCAACGGATCAGAGGGAGAACGGAACTCCACCACAAAATCTGGCGAGAGTGGCGCAAACCCCTCTTGTTCCTCTGGTGTAAGTGCATTCCATCGTTCCCAACTCACCCAAGCAGCATCCGGAAAACGATCTGCCCCATTGGGTAAATGAAATCCCGTGGAAGAATTAAACGCTTTCCCCAACCGGGTTTGACGATTCCAGAACCATAATTGTCCTTCAATCTCTAAATTCCGACTCCCCGTACTACTGCCTGTCGGTGGCATCACCCTTAATTCTCCCGTCGCTGTCCTTTCCAATCGCCAATCTCGATTCACCTCCGCCAGTTGTCGAAACTGTTCGTGAGTTAGTTTAAAAGTTTTAGGAATTGTTCAATCTTGACAAGTTAAGGCTGAAACCCAGAAGTCAAGCCCCTCTTGCCCGGAAACGGGGACAAATCAAGAGGAGGCTTTTTCCCCTTGGGACCTAGGACTTTAACCACAGCTAAATCTTGATTTTCTGGGGCCGTAAAATAAGACACTGGGTCTGAGGCTTTTCCTTGGTTATAAGCTACCGTAAAATGATACAAACCTCGAAACACCATTTCTGTAGAAATTCGTTCCAAAGGTAACGCTAATTCATTAGCCACTTCATCCGACAAGTCAATCAGCACTACATAAAATATCCAGGTCGCCCATAACTGCAACTTAATGCCATTGATTGAACCCGTCCACAAGTAACTCAAACCCAATAAACGTTTCAGAGTATGAAAAGTTGTTTCAATTCTGATTGAGCTTCTATTATTGTCTCAAAAAAGCGAAAATTCCAGAACCCTCGGTCAATTAACAGTAACGTCTTCTTGGGTAAAATGCCTAACAACAAATCCGTAAAATGGGTTTCATGGTAGTAAGGCTCTTCGGAAAACCACGTTTTGACCGGGAAACGAGTCTCTAAATCCAGCACCGTACAAATACGACCCGCCAATTGACCACAGGGGACTATTTCTAGGCTCTTGAGCTTACGAAACAAGGCTTCGAGGGTGGAGGCATCTGCAATCCACAGATGGTCATAATGCTGTTTCGCCCAAGTGACACTCTCAGGATGGGGTCGCTTCTGTCTGTTTTGCCAACGTTCTTGCAGTTGAGGCAGAAGGTCTTGAAGGACTCGCTCAAACATTTCGGCCGGGAAAGTAAGCAATCTTTGTGAGAGGGCTTGTTGAGAGACTTTGGTGATTTTTACCCACAATAAATTTTCTCGGGCTAACATCCGATGGAGTTCTCGTACTGAGGGGACTTGTCTCCACAAGATAGTTAGCACTACCGCCATCATGAAGGGAAGGCTCAAAATTCTCTCCCGCATCCCGAAAGAGCGGTAGTAAGCTAGTTGACTATAGACACAAGGTTTGATTAAATCCTCTAGCTGTTGTGCGATCGCCTCGGAATCTAGATTGGGCTGGGTGCGTTGTCTGGTATGGTCTTTGATACTTTTCTGAGAGTGAGCCATGGTCTTTAATTCGACTTCTAGTCCTTCAACTTTATTGTGGCTGATTTTCCCCTTGACTTCTAGCTTTGACCAGATTGGGGAATAGGGAAAAGGCGGTCTTGAATACGCCATACATAGTGTTTTCTATTTTATCGAACGCTATATCTGGGGCTTGACAAAAGGTACACAAGCTTAACTTGTCAAAATTGGGAATTGTTAAATTAACCATGGTTCAAACATCATCCGCTCCCTTCGGGGATTCTCCCACCATAATCTTCAATCTTTGATTTGGTAACCTTCTCCGCCCTAAAGGACGGAGCTTTAGCCCTAACCTGATACTCTATCTAGTAGCGAACAAGATAGCAGGTTGGTGCTTTCGGGACGGGTTACACACGCCCCCAAGAGTTTAATGTTTTG
>NZ_JAIHOM010000145.1 GCF_026130165.1 Spirulina subsalsa FACHB-351
ATAGCTCAGTCTTACCCACACCCCGATTGTCCATCCAGTAACGCAAGACTTTATTGCGGACGAACTGAGTTGTCCGAATGGCTTCGTCGATGGCTTCGACTTGATAAGGTTTGGGTTTGACCTTGTACTCGAGAACAAACATTGTTTGACACTGGCTTGCTTGGTATCATTGTAGCACTCCTAATGCCGCCCTGGAAGGGCGGGGCTTGAAACCCATTATTTTTGGTCAGAAACCGGGTTTCTCACAGAGATTAGAGGCACTCCTGAGAGGATGAACACAACCCGGTTTCTAGCTGGATCTAAACTCCAGTCCTTAAGAAGGAACCCGAAGGCCAGCCTTTTCCTGACTGTACTCCTCTAACTCAATCTTCACAGGTTTAGCCTTCCAAATTTCCGTCACATATTCGCGAATAGTGCGATCGCTCGAAAACTTGCCCATGCGCGTTGAATTGAGAATAGACATCGTAGTCCAGCGTTCTTGATCCGCATACGCTTTACCCACCTCATGCTGACAATCCACATAGGCCTGAAAATCCGCCAGCAACATATACTGATCGTCATACAGTAACGAATCAATCAACGGCTTAAACATCTCCTGATTCCCGTGGGAGAAATATCCCGACGAAATACGATCTAACACCGCCTTCAAATCAGGATTCGTCAGGTAATAATACATAGGATTGTAAGACTTCGCCTTCATAGCGGCCACTTCCTCCGCCGTCAAGCCAAACAGGAAGAAATTCTCCTCCCCGGCTTCCTCACGGATTTCGATATTCGCACCATCCAGCGTCCCAATCGTAATCGCGCCATTCATAGCAAACTTCATGTTTCCTGTCCCCGAGGCCTCTTTCCCCGCCGTGGAAATCTGTTCCGACAAATCCGCCGCCGGGTAAATTTTCTCACCCAAAGAAACATTAAAGTTCGCCAAAAAGACCACCTTTAAACGACCCCGTACATCAGGATCCTTATTCACAATTTCCGCCACCGAATTGATTAACTTAATCACCAACTTGGCCATAAAATAACCCGGTGCCGCCTTACCCCCAAAAATAAACGTGCGGGGAGTAATACTCACATTAGGATTCTTCTTAATGCGGTTATACAAAGCCACAATATGCAGCACATCCAACAACTGCCGCTTATATTCGTGCATCCGTTTCACCTGCACATCAAACATTGAGTTAGGGTCAACCTCAATATCATTATGTTTCCAAATATAAGCCGCTAAATCCTGCTTATTGGCGTACTTAATTTCCCGCCAACGACGACGGAACTCCTGATCATTTAAGTACGCTTCCAGCTTGCGCATTTGAGAGAGATCCTTGAGCCAATCCCCTCCAATTTTTTCCGTAATCAGATTAGCCAAGCGGCGATTACATAATAAAATCCAACGCCGAGGTGTTACCCCATTGGTTTTATTAATAAACTTCTCAGGCCACAAGGCCGCAAAATCTTTTAGGGTGTCACTTTGTAACAGTTGGGTATGTAACGCCGCCACCCCATTAATGGCATGACTACCAATACAGGCTAAATGGGCCATGCGCACCGACTTTTCTGGGTATTCCGCAATGATAGATAAATGACCCAATAACTCAGGCTGTTTGGGAAACCAGGTTTTTATATCTTCCAAAAAGCGGAAATTGATCTCATAAATAATTTCCAAATGGCGCGGCAGTAAACTGCCAAATAAATCCACCGCCCATTTTTCCAGAGCTTCCGGTAATAAAGTATGGTTGGTATAAGCAAAAGTCTTCTGGGTAATATACCAAGCTTTATCCCAGTCCATGCCATGTTCATCTACCAATAAACGCATCAACTCCGCAATACTAACGGCGGGGTGGGTATCGTTTAATTGAACCGCAAAATGCTCATGGAAATTTTCTAAACTGGGATGAATCCGCAAATGGTTGCGAATCATATCTTGTAGAGAAGCTGAAACAAAGAAATACTGCTGCTCTAACCGTAATTGACGACCTTGGGGGGTGTTATCGTTGGGATATAAAACCTTAGAAATGGTTTCCGAGGACATTTTACTGGCTACCGCGCCATCATAATCCCCCGCATTGAAGGCATCAAAATTAAAATCTTGTTCTTCCCCCGCTTCAGCGCGCCAGAGACGCAAGGGGTTCACCGTGTTGGTATTATAACCGGGAACTGGGGTGTCGTAGGGAATAGCGGTAACGGTGCGTTCTGCGACCCAGGTCACTCGTTTACGGCCCTTGTCATCCCGGTAGGTTTCCGTGTGACCGCCGAATTTCACTTGTACTGAGGCCTCTAAGTGGGGAATTTCCCAAGGATTGCCAAAGCGTAACCATTTGTCGGGAATTTCTGCCTGCCATCCGTCGCGGATTTCTTGGTGAAAAATGCCGAATTCATAGCGGATGCCGTAGCCAATGGCCGGGACTTCCAAAGTGGCCAGAGAGTCTAGGAAACAAGCGGCCAAGCGTCCTAAACCGCCATTGCCTAAGCCCGGGTCATGTTCTTGTTCGAGTAAATCATCTAAATTTAGGCCGGCCGAGGCTACGACTTCCTGAATATCTTCATAAATCCCCAAATTGACCAAATTATTGGCGAGGTGACGACCCATGAGGAATTCGGCGGACAAGTAACAAACTACTTTGACGTTTTGTTCAAAGTAGGTACTCATGGTTTTAATGAAACGATGGAGGAGGCGATCGCGCACCGTATAGGCCAAAGCCATATAATAATCGTAGGGAGTAGCCCAGGCCTGATATTTTCCTTGAAGATAGAACAAGTTATCCGCAAACGCTCGTTTGAGCGTTTCTTTACTCATACCAGTGCGGTCATCCTCAACTTTAATCTGAACCGTCTCTTGTGTGGATGTGGGTGAGATATTCGTCTGCACGGAATTTCTTCGCTCCTATCTGAATGATCTGTTGGTTGTTATTGTGTACGCAACCCGGTCAACCTTCGGGAATTTTTAACACTCTTTTCGGAGAACACCCTCACCATGAGGATGATCTCACAACTCATGCTCTCGCTTTTCCCCATATATCAAGCTAATTCAATTCCCACCAGCCAAAACCAGGGCCAATCACACGCACCGTTAACCAAACGGCGACAAGCAGCCCAATGCCAATCCAAGCCCCTTTAGTCGTAATTTTCACAAATTGGTCGGCTTGGGTTTTAGTAATGGGTAGCCAAGGCAAAATAGTGTCCTCTTGCCCATACTTATCCCCAAGGGCTTCTTTGCGACGTTTTGCTTCACCCATAGCTGTTTTCTCTTTTCGTCCAAGTACAGGGCTATCATAGCATTTACCCCGTTCCCAAAAAATGTTTCAATGGCTAGTGTGAGGGCTTGTGTCCACGACCCGGCAATCTGTAAGGAGGATTCATCCCAATGCTGGCCAATATCCTAGCGGCAATTGTAGGACTAGGTAGTTTCATCTTCTATATGGCTGCCTTCTTTTTCCCAGAAGTCCACCGCAAAAATGATTTTATCTGGAGTGGTGTCGGATTGTTTTACGCTCTAGTGTTATGGCTCTGTGCTGGTCGCATTACGGGGGGAGTCCTACTGGGTCAGACCGCTAGCGTCGCCCTGCTAGTCTGGTTAGGCGGACAAACTTTAGTCCTGCGACGACAAAAAACCCCCAGCGCCCAACAAACGGAAGTCTCCCCGGAATTAGAAGAGAAAGTGAAAGGCTTCTCTATTCAGGGCTTATTGAGTCCGTTGACTAATATCTTCAAAAAATCGCCACAAGCAGGGTCTAGGGACGAGCCAGAAGCCTCTGAGACAACGGAAATGGTCGCCACCCTTGAAGATTCAGCCGCCGCCAGCGACCCCGCCCCGGCCACTGAGTCCCCAGAAATGGTCAGTGAGCAGGAGGAAACGCCTGCCACTCCTACCCCGGAGTCGGATACGGCCACTGAGTCCCCAGAAATAGTTAGTGAGCAGGAGGAAACGCCTGCCACTCTTACCCCGGAGTCGGATACAGCCACTGAGTCCCCAGAAATGGTCAGTGAGCAGGAGGAAACACCTACCACTCCTACCCCGGAGCCAGATACAGCCACTGAGTCCCCAGAAATAGTTAGTGAGCAGGAGGAAACGCCTACCACTCCTACCCCGGAGCCAGATACAGCCACTGAGTCCCCAGAAATAGTTAGTGAGCAGGAGGAAACGCCTGCCACTCTTACCCCGGAGCCAGATACAGCCACTGAGTCCCCAGAAATAGTTAGTGAGCAGGAGGAAACGCCTGCCACTCTTACCCCGGAGCCAGATATGGCCACTGAGTCCCCAGAAGATGAGACAAGTGAGGGAGAAGAAAAGGATAGGGCAAATAACTAGGGCTTGTTGAATAACTCGGGGAGCAGGGGAGCGGGGGAGTCGGGAATAATTATCAATTATCAATTCCCTAGCCCCACGAGTAGAGTTATCAGAAAAATGGGTTTAAAACCCCGCTCTTCTAGGGCGGCTTTTCTTGGTTTTGGATGTACTGTTTAAGCACTTCCAAGGGAGCGCCGCCAATAGAAGAAACAAAGTAGCTATAGCGCTGCGCGCTTTTGTAGTTACAGTACTGAAAAGCCGCAGTCTTCACTGTACGCGATCGCCATAAGCTGTTTCCTGAGATTTTTGTCAACTCACCTAATTCTAACCTGTAATTACACTAGCGCGCAGCGCTATAAATAATACAATACTGATGTTATTTAAGTTTTAAACTTCTTTCTTTCGTTTAATCCAAAATTAACGACTTCACTTAGCTGGTATTTTGTTTTATTAAAATTTTTGATATTAGAGCTAATTTTTAGTTTTTCAAATTTCTCTGCAACATCTTTGGTGTCAGCATTTTCTAATTTTTCATAAATTGTTCTAAGATAATCAAAATAAATATTGATTGGAATAATCGGACTTGGAAGATATTCTTTAAGTTTAGGTACTCCTGTAAAAATCAAATCAAACCGCTTTATTTTAGCCCTCATAGTATTTCCATTACCTTTTACGTTGTAAAACAGATCAGAAACCCTGCACCAGTCTGTACTGATCATCATTCGATCAACAATCGTACTGTAACTAAGGTTTTTAGTGAATGGCAACCAGAGAAATAAAATAGGTACTTTTTCTAAACGAAGATTGTTACCATAACCAATTTCTGCGACGGGTATTTTTTTATTAAACCTGTAAATGATATGGTTACTTTCAACTTCTTCTTTTATTTTGTTGTCAAAACTTAAAATTTGCTCTCTCGTTTTCAAAATACCTTGGTATTGTAATTGACTGGACTTGCCTAGAATAGTTTTTAGTTTTGAAGGAATTGGCGGTAAATCTGTATTTATTTTTATATCATGTCTGACAATTTCTAGTACAGGAAGTTTTATTTTATTTGCAATATTAGAGCATTCAAAGTAAAAGTAGTTATAATTTTGCGTTTGTATCGAGTATTCATAAAGCTCAAAATCTAACTGATGATATTGTATATCAATCAAGTTGTCTGGGTGGATACTAGGCAGGATGCCAATTAATTTTACGGGTTTAGCAAAATCGACAAGATCACCTAAGTCATTGTGGTTTTTTAAATAATGAAAATACCGGGTTAGCTGCTGAACGATATATCTATCCTGCACGATCTTCAGTTCAAGGATAACTAATTGCTGATCGGTTGTATGAGCGAGAATATCACAATATAAGCCTTTAAGATAATATTGTCTTTTAATGGGGGTCAAATTGAACAAATTCGTTAGATTATCAAAAATAAAGTTCTCTAATTCAGTTTCAGATTTGAAATTCCAATCTAAACCTTGTTGTTCTAACCAATAACTTTTCATCCGTTTAAGTCCAACACAAATTCACTGTACGTCTTGACCTTCTATAGCCAACCTATTTGAGTCGTGCCAAAAAGGCTCGTTAAGGGGTTAAAGGTAGAGTCCGTCACTGAAAACGGTAGATGGCATCGGTGACGCGGGCGACATCGACTATTTCGGGGACATCGTGAACTCTGAGGATGTCGGCACCGTGGGCGATCGCACAACTGCAAGCGGCGGCGGTTCCCCAGACTCTGGCTTTGGGGTCGCGGCGATCTAAAATATGACCAATAAAACTTTTACGAGACAGTCCTAAGAGTAAAGGTGCATTTAAGGGGCGAAACTCTTCTAAACGTCGCAGAATCTCAATATTTTGTTCGTAGGTTTTGGCAAAACCAATACCGGGATCTAGGATAATATGCGATCGCGCTATCCCGGCCCTTTCTGCCTCAGCCATTCGTTCCCCAAAAAACCGATACACTTCCTGCACCACATCCTGATAATCCGTCTGCTGCTGCATAGTTTCCGGCGTTCCCCGAATGTGCATCAACACATAAGGCACCCCCAACTCAGCCACAACGGGAAACATTTCCGGCTCAAAGGTCCCCCCAGAAATATCATTAATCATGTCCGCCCCCGCTTCAACGGCCGCCCTGGCTACTTCCGCCCTCGTAGTATCGACAGAAAGGGGGAGGGGAATCTCTTCCCGCAGGACTTCAATCACAGGAATCACACGCTCTAACTCTTCATCGAGGGAAATTTGTGCCGCTCCCGGACGGGTGGATTGTCCCCCCACGTCGATGATATCCGCCCCAAACTGGGCCATTTTCTGGGCTTGGGCGATCGCACTTTCCGCCGCATAAAATTCCCCACCATCACTAAAACTGTCCGGTGTGATGTTTAAAATGCCCATCACATAAGTCCGCTTGCCCCAGTGCCAAGTCTGATCTCGTAGCGTTAAGGGTTCCATCATGGTTCTATTCCGTGAGGGGAAATTAATAATTGAGAATTAACAATTGATAATTGATAATTGATAATTTTGTCCAGTCATTGACTATTGATAGTTAACAATGCGGGCGAAACTAGCCGGCTCCAAGCTAGCACCCCCCACTAAAGCCCCGTCAATCTCTGACTGTGCCATAATTTCATCAATATTATCCGGCTTCACAGAGCCACCATATTGAATCGACACATCAGGATTCGTCAGTTGAGAACGAATCACCCCAATCACCCGATTGGCTTCTTGAGCATCACAAGTATCCCCGGTGCCAATGGCCCAAATCGGCTCATAGGCAATCACCAGATTACTCTGATCCACATCCACTAAATCCTGGGTCAACTGAGCCGAAATAATCGCCTCCGTTTCTCCAGCATCCCGTTGAGCCTTGGTTTCTCCTACACAGAGAATGGGAGTTAAACCGTATTCCTGAGCCGCTTTAAGGCGCAAATTAACCGTCTCATCGGTTTCCCCGAAATATTGACGGCGCTCACTGTGACCAATGATCACATAACTCACCCCCAACTCCGCCAACATTGGCCCCGAGACTTCCCCGGTGTAAGCGCCGGACAGTTCCCAGTGAACATTTTGCGCCCCTAACCGTACTCGACTGCCATGTAAATTTTTCGACATCGTACCCAGTGCCGTAAAGGTGGGGCAAAGGATCACCCCCCGATCTTCGGCCGTTTCTTCGAGTTCGGGCAAGAAGGTTTGTAAAAACTCCTTGGCTTCTGCCCGAGTTTTGAACATTTTCCAATTACCAGCAATGAGGATTTTTCGCACAGCTTAATGACTATGAATATTGAAACTACGCAAGACTGCAAATTCAGTGTAAAGCTTTTGGGGTGTTTAATCTATGCCTAAGTGGGGGGAAGAGGTCAGAGAAACGCGATATAATCAGGAGTTGGACAATTGATCTGTGAGTTGCGCGAATTATGAGCAAAGGCACATTGTTTGATAAAGTTTGGGATCTCCACACGGTTGGCATCTTACCTTCTGGTCAGACTCAGTTATTTATTGGGCTGCATCTAATCCATGAAGTCACCAGTCCCCAAGCATTTGCCATGCTGCGCGATCGCGGACTCCCAGTTTTATATCCAGAACGAACGGTGGCAACGGTGGATCACATCGTCCCCACGGGCAATCAAGCGCGTCCCTTTGCCGATACTTTGGCCGAGGAGATGATGCAGGAGTTAGAAAAAAACTGTCAGGCCCATAATATCCGCTTCTACAATATTGGCTCCGGGAATCAGGGCATTGTGCATATTATCGCCCCAGAACAAGGCCTCACTCAACCGGGGATGACGGTAGCTTGCGGGGACTCCCACACCTCCACTCATGGGGCCTTTGGTGCGATCGCCTTTGGCATTGGAACCAGTCAAGTGCGGGACGTTCTGGCTTCCCAAACCCTCGCCCTCTCTAAATTAAAAGTGCGCCGGATTGAGGTTAACGGCGACCTGAAACCGGGAGTCTATGCCAAGGATGTGATTTTACATATTATCCGCAAATTGGGCGTTAAAGGCGGCGTAGGCTATGCCTACGAGTACGCTGGCACAACCTTTGAGAAGATGTCCATGGAAGAACGGATGACGGTGTGTAATATGGCCATCGAAGGAGGGGCCCGTTGTGGGTATGTGAACCCCGATCAAGTGACCTATGATTACTTACACGGTCGAGATTTTGCCCCCAAAGGGGCGGACTGGGAAAAAGCCGTGGCCTGGTGGGATAGCATTCGCAGTGACCCCGATGCGGAATATGATGATGTGGTAATTTTTGACGCGGCCGAGATTCAACCAACGGTGACATGGGGGATTACACCGGGTCAAGGTTTAGGGGTCAATGAAACCATCCCGACACCAGAAGAACTCCCGGATAGTGAACGTGCGATCGCCCAAGAAGCCTATCAATACATGAAATTCCAACCCGGACAACCCATTGCGGGGACAAAAATTGATGTCTGTTTTGTCGGCAGTTGCACCAATGGACGGATTAGTGACCTACGGGAAGCTGCCAAATTTGCCCAAGGTCATAAAGTCGCCTCCACCGTCAAAGCCTTTGTTGTCCCCGGTTCCGAGCGCGTGAAACAACAAGCGGAAGCGGAAGGGTTAGACAAAATCTTTGTCGAAGCAGGGTTTGAGTGGCGAGAACCCGGTTGTTCCATGTGTTTAGCCATGAATCCCGACAAGTTAGAAGGAGATCAAATCAGTGCATCTTCCTCCAACCGCAACTTTAAAGGTCGTCAAGGTTCCCCCCAAGGACGCACCTTATTGATGAGTCCTGCCATGGTCATCGCGGCGGCTATTCGTGGCGAAGTCACTGATGTTAGAACACTAAACGGCAATCCCTAAGCAGTCCCGTAGGTTGGGTGAAGCGTCAGGTTCGTAGTTGCGCTTTAGCGCCCAATCGGGAGCAGGGGAGCAGGGGAGCAGGGGAGCGGGGAATTGATAATTGACAATTGACAATTGATAATTATCCCCTATTCCCTATTCCCGATTCCCTAGCCCCACGAGTAGAGTTATATGCCTAACGGCACGCTTCGCGTTAGCAAAGCTCCACGAAGTGGCACAGCAAGCCCTAATTATCAACTATCAATTCCCCACTCTAAGATTGAGATAAACGTTTAACCGCTTGCCCTCCCAATAACCGATCCGTTTCGGCCAACAAAACAGGAATTTTATCCTGATAGGGACTTCTGCTTAAACAGGCTTTTAAATCATAATCCAAAACCTGATCCGCCTTATTGCCCGGAAACCAATGACTCCCATTTCCTAACAAGTTATAGCGCATTTTTCCATAGTCCACCAAATCATAGGCTAAGGCTAAATTTCGTAACCAGAGAATGGCTGGAATATTAATTTCCCCCGGCGTTTCTTCCCACTGAGGCAAACCCTTTTGCCAAGAATAATACCAATCCGCCCCTAACACCTCAATCGCCCTTGCTTCTAAGCGGTCTAAAATAGGCTTTAAGACCTCCTTAGACCGTTCTAAGTGATCCAACGTTTTAAGGTGTTCATCAAAGTCAGACGGTCGCGTAGCCCCCACAGAAAGCGTGTGAACTTGGGGATGGGATAAACAAAATAAGTCATTAAAGACCATGGGACTTAAAGGATCACATAATTCCACTAATTTCTCTGGAGGTTCATACAATCTTCCTCCTTTATCCGAAGGACTAATAATAAACACCCCCATATCCTGACGAGTGGCCGCTTCAATGGCTGGCCAATTGTTTTGGAAAATGTAATACCAATGGAGGTTCACATAATCAAACTCTCCGCTATTAATGGTCTGTAAAATAATATTCGTCGGCCCATGAGTGGAAAACCCAATATAACGAACTTTCCCCTGAGCTTGTAATTTTCGCGCTTCCGCTAAACAGCCATTGGGTTTAAACGTATTTTCTACAGTTTCCGGGGTATTAATGCCATGAATCCCCAATAAATCCACATAATCTAACTCAAGAAAGGCTAAGGATTGCTCAAAGGTGCGGCGAAATTCTTGGGCATCGGGTTTAGGGACTACCTTCGTTTGTACAATCAGTTCGTCGCGAGGGAATTGGGGTAAAATGCGCCCTAACTGCATTTCTGATGTGCCGTACCCTCGGGCGGTTTCAATGTGGTTAATCCCTAATTCTAAAGCGCGGTGAATGGTGGCCTCTAGGTTTTGTTGACTTTCTTGGGGAATTTTCCCCCACGGTAAATCTTGCCATTGGTATTGATAGCGCATTCCCCCACAAGAGAAAACGGGCATTTTTAATTCAGTGCGTCCAAAGCGTCTATATTCCATCTTTTTGATTAAAGCATTCCCTGTTGTACAAGTTAGCGAATTCTAGCTATTTCGCGGAGAAGGCCCCGCGCTGGTTGACTAACGATTCAGGATTCCCCATGTCATAATGAATTATGAATCAATCGGCTATTCTAAGTAAGACTCATGGACTGGCAACTCTTAAGTTTAAGTTTTATTACCGTGTTTTTAGCGGAAATTGGCGATAAAAGTCAATTAGCGGCGATCGCCCTAAGTGGGAGTTCCCGATCCCCTCGGGCAGTGTTTTTCGGCACTGTGGCAGCTTTATTGTTGGCGAGTTTGATTGGGGTTTTGTTAGGGGGCGGTTTAGCTCATTTCCTGAGTGCTAAATTAATTAAGGCGATCGCAGCCATTGGTTTTGCGATTTTAGCCTTGCGCATTGTGTGGTCTGAGGGGGATTAAAAGAGGTTGAGCTAAATCACCGCCCATCCTACGGCGGAGCATTCACGTCAGATTCACCAAAAGAATGGGTCTGAAGCCCCGTCGTTCACGACGGCTTTCACCTAGGTGAGCTATAATAGTCTCATGAACCAAGTCCTAACCATAGTTTGTAAGCTCAACCCAACACCAGAGCAAGCTCAAAAGCTTGATAAGACCCTGGTGGCTTTCGGGTCGGCCTGCAACTATGCCAACGAGGTTGTTAATCCCAAGATTAAAAACAAGAATCGGATCCAGGCGGAAGTCTATAAAACGATTCGGGAAGAATTTAATCTGACAGCAAACCTAGCGGTTAGAGTTTGTG
>NZ_JAIHOM010000146.1 GCF_026130165.1 Spirulina subsalsa FACHB-351
CCGAAGCGTGGCTCACATGGGTCCTCCAGCGCTTGCCTGATCACAAGATCAATCGCATCGAAAATCTCATGCCGTGGAACTGGCAGGCCGAAAACGCCTGAAACCGCGCCGACACCGGACGGATACGTCCATGATGGTCTCCTTAGATGCCTGTCGCAATACAGAAAGCATCCTTGACAGGAAAGCCCCTCATCTGCCGAGTAGGTCTGATCTTCAACGGAAAAATTAGATCACTTAATGTCGAGGGCAATCCAGGCCGGCGCATGATCGCTGGCTTTTGGCCGACCGCGCATAACCCGATTAACACCGGCGTCCTTGAGCCTTGCTGCCAAACCGGGAGAGAGCAGCAGGTGATCGAGCCTCAGTCCGGCATTTCGTTCCCAGGCCTGTCGCAGATAATCCCAGAAGGTGTAAACAGGCTTGTCGGGATGGATGGTCGCAATGGCATCACACCATCCTTGCTTCAGAAGAGACGCATAAGCCTTTCGGACCTCTGGCAGAAACAAAGCATCATTGCGCCAGCGGTCCGGATTATAGACATCGCGCTCGGCGGGAATGATGTTGTAGTCCCCGGCGAGGATCACCGGGACGTCCAGAGCGAGCAGCTGTTTTGCATGGGCGGTGAACTGCTTGAGCCATCTGAGCTTGTAGTCCCATTTTGGTCCCGGTGCGGGATTGCCATTGGGGGCATAAAGGCAGCCCACCAGGAGGCCATTCAGCGCAGCCTCGATATAGCGGCTCTGGCTGGGATGGGAATCCCGCGGCAAGCCACGGCGCGTGAGCACCGGCTCGCTGTCGCGAGACAGGATCGCCACGCCGTTCCAGCGGCTCTGACCGTGCCAGACAGAGGCGTAGCCAGCCTCTTTTAGCTGCCGCTCGGGGAACTTCGCCTGCGGTGCCTTCAGCTCCTGTAGGCAGACAATATCGGGTTGCGTGTCCGCCAGCCAAGCCAGCAACGTGTCCAGGCGGCCATTGATGCCGTTGATGTTGTAGGTGGCGATCCGCACGGCCCTGCCCTTCCTCTGCCATCAGGTGCTCTGGTTTTGAGCCTCGTTACAGGCGCCGTCCGTAGCAGGGGCCCTGACGTCGTTTGCCGGCAGATTGTGCCGCACGTGCACCTGCGGCCGTCAGCGAGTGCCGATGCCTCAATCTCGTCCTTCAATAAGCATATCCCATGGGTCCCCCGGACCTTGGCCCAAATCGCATTCAGGTGGCAAAACCGGCCGACACTGGCTACCCCTATCCTGGATATTCACATCACAAGGAAAGAATGATGAAGCCGATGACCAAGACTGAGTTGCTTGCCACCCTGGCTGAAAAGTCTGGCATTGAGAAAAAGGATGTCTCTTCTGTCCTTGATGCACTTTCCGAGGTTGCGACCTCGATCATGGCCAAGGGCGGTGCCTTGACCCTTCCTGGCTTGGGCAAGCTCGCCTGCCGCGACCGCCCTGAACGACAGGTCCGCAATCCGTCTACAGGCGAGGCCATGACAAAGCCTGCCGATCGCGTGGTGAAGTTTACGGTAGCCAAGGCTCTGAAGGACAGCGTCAACTCTTAACCGCTGCCGACCGCGGAGATGTCTTGCTCTTGCATGCGGTGGGGCAAGCCGAAAAAGACAACGGGTCCATTCGGGCCCGTCCCCGCATCCCAAGATGGTTGCCAATCGGCATTGACGACTATCGGGTGTTATGGAATGTGTAGAAGAGGCTGTCATTTCACGCTGGCTCCCGAAACCTGGCCCAACGAATAGCAGCGCGAAGCGCGAAATACTAAAAAGAAGGGCCGGCGCTAGGCCGGCCACTTTCGTTGGTTGGCGATGTGGCGATACTCAGGATTAGACTACTAAAGCCATATTCATCTCATCAGGGGCATGACAGAGCAGCCTAATGGGACAAGATCTTCGAAAGGAACACCTGAGCTCGCTCACTGCGAGGCGTGCCAAAGAAGTCCTCTTTCGAAGCGTCCTCGACAATCTCGCCCCGATCCATGAAGACCACCCGGTCAGCAACCTTTCGAGCAAAACCCATTTCATGGGTAACCACCATCATGGTCATCCCCTCCTGAGCGAGTTCCACCATCACATCCAGCACCTCATTGATCATCTCAGGATCAAGGGCGGAGGTTGGTTCGTCAAACAGCATGCATATGGGATCCATCACCAAAGCGCGTGCAATCGCGACGCGTTGCTGTTGTCCGCCTGAGAGTTGTCCGGGAAACTTCTCTGCATGGGCCTTCAAGCCGACACGATCAAGAAGCTTCAAAGCCTTCTCCATCGCCTCATCCCGTCGCCGACCAAGCACCTTTGTCTGACCCAGGCAAAGATTTTCCGAGATCCGCAAATGAGGAAAAAGTTCGAAGTGCTGAAACACCATCCCGACGCGCGAGCGCAACTTTGTTAGGTTGGTTTTCTTGTCCGTGACCTGAACCCCATCAAGAACGATTGTTCCTTCCTGGACAGGCTCAAGCGCGTTGACGCATTTGATGAGCGTTGACTTTCCGGAACCCGAAGGACCACAAACGACAACAACTTCGCCCTTCTTGACGCTTGTCGAGCAGTCCTTGAGAACCTGGAAGCTAGGTCCATACCACTTGCTGACATTACGGATGTCAATCATGGCTTTGCTGTGGGCAGGGTGAGGTGCAATGGTAGCAGTTTGGTTAAGTGAGAGTGCTGACATTTTATCACCGTATGATTGCTGTACGCGCTTCCAGGCGCTTGACGAGGCGCGAGGCAACGAAAGACACTGCAAAGTAGACAAGTGCCGCGAAGATATACATTTCCACAAGGCGACCATCGCGCTGAGCGACTTTTGAGGCCGCGCCAAGGAAGTCCGTCAGGGAAATGACGTAGACAAGCGAGGTATCCTGAAACAGGATAATTGTCTGAGTGAGCATAACCGGAAGCATGTTTCGGAATGCTTGTGGCAAGATGACATTTGCCATGACCTGCGGATAGCTCAATCCGATTGCATACCCTGCCGCCGCTTGGCCGCGTGGGATCGACTGAATGCCCGCTCGCATGATTTCCGAGAAATAGGCAGCCTCGAAGATCGTAAACGTTATGAGTGCGGATGCGAAAGCACCTACCGCGATGGGCTGATCAGATCCAACCACCCATGCTCCGATATAGGGAACAAGGAAGTAGAACCAAAAGATAACCAGAATAAGGGGAAGAGACCGCATCAGGTTAACGTAGCCACCTGCCACCGTCGACAAGAGCTTGATCGAACTTAGCCGCATCATAGCCAGCAGAGTTCCTAGCGCTATTCCTCCGATTGTCGCCAGAGCGGTCAGAAGAAGGGTAAAGCGCATACCTTCCAAAAACAGGTAAGGAAGTGACCGGGCGATGACATCAAAGTCGAAGTTGTTGAACATGATTATCGCCCCGCACTATAGCCTGGAATGGCAACTTTTCTCTCAAGCGTGCGCATCCCAAAGGTAACCAACAGGTTTACAAGCAGGTACAGGATTGTCGCCATGGTAAACGCCTCGAAGACCTGAAACGTATATTCCTGCATGGCCCGGGTTCTGGCGGTGAGTTCGAGGAGGCCGATCGTCAGAGCGACCGAGGTGTTTTTGACTGTGTTGAGAAACTCAGAGGTAAGCGGAGGCAAGATGATCCGAGTGGCAATAGGCAACAGAACATAGCGGTAGGTTTGTGCCGTCGTCAGCCCGATAGCGGAGCCCGCGAGTTTTTGGCCCCGTGGAATGGACGCCAGTCCGGCACGCAGCTGCTCTGCGACACGCGCCGACATGTAGAAGCCGAGCGCCAGAATGGTTGTCCAGAATGCAGCATTGGGCAGGCTTTTGAGCCACATCCCCCAGCTCTCGGGAAGCACTTCTGGCAGGACGAAGTACCACAGAAATATCTGAACCAGGAAAGGGATATTCCGGAATAGCTCCACGTAGCCGGCAGCAAGCTTCTGGGCAGGCTTGGAGGGTAGCGTCCTCATTACCCCTATTATCAGACCCAGAATGAGAGCGAGAATCCAGGCTGAAAAAGCGGTCGTGATCGTTACTTGAAGGCCAAGCCACAGCAAATGGATATATGTTCCTGAACCATCCAGTGCCTGTTCAAAGAAGATATTCCAGTTCCACGTATAGTTCATAATCCTTCCTCCTCCAAGGAAAGCTCACGGCGATCAAGATCGTCGTGAGCCTGTAAACCTTACTGCTGGTAAGACGCAGGGTCGGCTGAGTCGGTTGGCTGTTCGAAGGCCCGCTTCAGGGCAGGGTCGAGAGACACCTTCAAGTTCAGGCCCCGAGGAGGAATGGGCTTGTTGAACCACTTGTCATAGATTTCGAGCATCTGCGGGGTCTTGTAGAGGTTCGCAGTCGCTTCATCGACAAAGCTCTTGAACTGTTCATCGCCTCGCCGAAGCATGATTGCATAGGGCTGAGGCGCAGAGAACGCCTCCGACGAGATGACATAGTCCGCTGGGTTCCTTGCACCCGCCACAAGGGAGGCCAGAAGAATGTCGTCCATCACAAAGGCCGCTGCACGTCCGGTATCGAGCATCAGGAACGCTTCTGCATGATCGTTGGCGGCAACGATGTTCATCCCGAGCTTCTTCTCCACGTTGACGGTGGCCAGCTCCTGGATATTCGCGGTGCCTGATGTGGAGACAACCGTTTTTCCGCTCAAATCAGCAACCGCGTTCAGACCGCTGGTCTTCTTCGAGACAAAGCGGTTGGCGGTCAGGAAGTACGTATTGGCGAATGCGACCTGTTTCTGACGCTCAGGCGTGTTGAAAGTCGAGCCACATTCCATGTCAACGGTTCCGTTGGCAATCAGCGGAATGCGAGTGGCAGAGGTGACAGGATTGTACTTGACCTCAAGTGCATCCATCTCGAGCCTGCTCTTCAGGGCGTCGACCACGGAAAGGCAGATGTCGATGGCGTAGCCCACGGGCTGCTGGTTCTCGTCCAGATAGGAGAACGGCACGGACGAGTCGCGGTGACCGATCGTCACCACTCCCGTGTCCTTGATCTTCTTCAAGGTTCCAGTGAGCTCCTCCGCCGAAGCAGAGGCAAACATGGTTGTCGCCATTGCCGCGACGATCCCGATTGTCTTCAGCATTATGATACTCCCTGATGCCAAAGCTACATTGTTCTTATTGCGTTATCGGTAGTCCGCCTGCCGTGCATCTTACTTCTTGTGAGGCACTAAGAGTTTTTATGGGTGCGTGCCTCGAAGATCATCGGACTAGACATATTGCTCAGACTGGAAGAGCTGCGATCCTGCGTTTCCGCCAGTGATCCGGGCGTCCTTCCTGTCAGCCTATAACAAACAGGATAGACAGTCTTCGGTCAAATGCCTTATCGTGGACACTCTATAACAGGATGTTATGCACATAGAGGTTAGACCATGCTCAAGCACCGCCAAGTGGAGGCATTTCGCGCGATCGTTATTGGCGGCTCCATGTCAAGCGCAGCGGAGATAATGGGCATCACGCAACCTGCCATCAGCCGCCTTATCCGCGATCTGGAATATGAAACCCGTCTGAACCTCTTCGAGCGCTCTGGAGGCCGTCTTATTCCTACGGGCGATGCGATGGCTCTCTTTAGGGAAGTAGATCGCTCCTTTGTTGGCTTGGAGCGCATCATGGGCTTGGCCCGTGATCTCCGTGAACGGCGCGGGGGGGCGCTTCGCGTGGCTGCCCTGCCAGGCTTGGCGAATGGATTTCTTCCTGCCTTCGCCGCACGCTTTCTTGCGTCTCGACCAAACCTGAGTATCTCCCTGCATGGCATGAATTCCCTCTTTATTCTTGAGTGGGTTAATGCTGGCAAATGCGACTTGGGGATTGTTGAGAGTACTCAACTATCCGGACTGAAAGTCGAAGAGCTTCCCTCAGGTGATATGGTCGCGGTACTCCACAATGGCCACAAGCTTGTTCAGCGAGATCATGTTGTCCCGGAAGACTTCGAAAATGAGGATTTCATTTCTCTCATGACACCATCGGTCATGCACGTTCGAGTAGATGCAATAATGCGGGATCGTGGCGTCATACGGCGCATCAAAGCTGAAACACCATTAACAATGATAGCCTGTGAAATGGTTGCAGCCGGTTGCGGAGTTTCTATCGTTGATCCATTCACGGCCGATAGGTATTCTTCGTCCCTCGCAATCCGTCCGTTTGAACCCTCTGTGCCTGTAGATTGGTCTATGGTCCTGCCCATCCACATGAAGGCATCATCCATCACAAGTGAGTTCGTATCAGATTTCAAAGACTCGTTTTCCGAGTTCCTTTCCGACTTTAAAGTAAAACACCGTCGTATTTAGCATCCGCTTCGTTTACTTAGGACATTTAGCCAAACAAAAAAGTAAAAACGCACCCGCAGCTAAAGTAGCGCGGGTGCGTTTATTACAAGATTATAGTCTCAGCCTTAATAGGCCTTCCCGCGCGCGGACACCGGCCACAGCGTTTCCACCTTGCCGTTCCGGACGCCCACATACCAGTCATGGACGTTGCAGGTCGGGTCGCAATGGCCCGGCACCAGGCGCAGCTTGTCGTTGACCTTGAGGACGCCGTTGTCGTCCTGGACCACGCCATGCTCGTCGCTGCACTTGATGTATTTCACATCGTCACGGCCATAGACGAAGGGCAGCCCGCTATCGACCGACTGCGCCTTGAGGCCCGCGTCCACCACCGCCAGATGCGGCTTGGCGTGCGACATGACGGAGGTCAGGATGAACAGCGCGTTCTCCCATTCGCCCTGGTCGATGCGGTTCCCGTTCTGATCGTGGATGCGGCCATAGTCCGCGTCCATGAAGGCGTAGGAGCCGCACTGGAGTTCGTTGTAAACGCCCGAGTTGCTCTCGAAGTAATAGCTGCCGGTGCCGCCGCCCGAAACCAGTTCCGGCTCCAGCCCTTCGGCCTTCAGCGCCTCGACTGCATCCGTCACCTGGGCGATGGCCGCGTCCAGCTTGGCCTTGCGGTCCTCGAAGCTGTCCATGTGCTGCATCGCGCCCTGATAGGCCTGGATGCCGGTGAATTTCAGTCCCGGCGCCGCGTCGATAGCCTTGGCGATTTCCACGACCGCATCAGAGGTCTTCACGCCGCAGCGGCCCGCGCCGCAATCGATCTCGACAAAGCACTCAATGGTCGTGCCATGCTTCTGCGCGGCCGCCGACAGATCGGCCACGTTCGCCACGTCGTCCACGCAGACGATGATCCGGCTGCCCAATTTCGGCAGGCGGGCCAGGCGGTCGATCTTCAGCGGGTCGCGCACTTGGTTCGAGACCAGCACGTCCTTGATGCCGCCGCGCACGAAGACCTCGGCCTCGGACACCTTCTGGCAGCAGACGCCGACCGCGCCGCCCAGTTCTTCCTGCAGCTTCAGCACGTCGACCGACTTGTGCATCTTGCCGTGCGCCCGGTGGCGCATCCCATGCGCCTTGGCATAGTCGCCCATCTTCCTGATGTTGCGCTCCAGCGCGTCCAGATCGAGGATCAGGCAGGGGGTCTGGATGTCCGCCTCGTCCATGCCGGGCAGCGCGGGCACGTCGAAGCCGACTTCCAGGTTGTCGAAGTTCACGGGTGCGTTCATGGTTAAATCCTCGCTCAGATCCAAGGCAGCTTGTCGAGATCGACATTGCCGCCGGTGATGATGATGCCGACGCGCTTGCCGGCGAATGCGTCCTTGTTCTTCAGGATGGTCGCCAGCGGCACGGCGCTGCTGGGCTCCATCACGACGCGCAGGTGCTTCCAGATCAGCTTCATCGCGTCGACGATCTCGGCGTCGGACGCCGTGTAGATCTCGGAGACATGGTTGCTGACGAAATGCCAGGTCAGATCCTTCAACGGCACCAGCAGCCCGTCGGCGATGGTCCTGGGCGCGTCGTCCGCGATGATATGGCCCGCCTTGAAGCTGCGATAGGCGTCGTCGGCCTGCTCGGGCTCGGCCGCGATGACCTGCGTTTCCGGCGCCAGCGTCGCCAGCGTCAGGCAGGTGCCCGAAATCATGCCGCCGCCGCCGATAGGCGCCACGACCATGTCGAGGCCGTCGGTCTGCTCCATGAATTCCTTGGAACAGGTGCCCTGCCCCGCAATCACGCGCGGGTCGTTATAAGGGTGGACGAAATCGCCCCCCGTCCGCGCCTGCACTTCGGCGAAGGTAGCCTCGCGCGAAGACGTGGACGGCTCGCATTCCGTGATCACCCCGCCATAACGGCGCACCGTGTCCTTCTTGGCCTGCGGCGCGGTGCGCGGCATCACCACGTTGCAGGGAATGCCCCGGCGCATCGCCGCATAGGACAGGCAGGACGCGTGGTTGCCGCTGGAATGCGTGGCGACGCCCTTGGCGGCCTGCGCCTCGTCCAGGCCGAAGACCGCGTTGGCGGCGCCGCGGACCTTGAAGGCCCCCGGCTCCTGGAAGTTCTCGCATTTGAAGAACAGCTGTGCGCCGGTCAGGTCGTTCAGATAGTCCGACACCCGGACCGGCGTGCGGCGGATATAGGGTTGGATACGCTCATGCGCGGCCAGCATGTCCCGATATTCTGGAACCAGCATCTATACAAACTCCGTTCGCTCAGGTTTTCCCTTGCTTCTGGACGGCGCTTGTGGATCAAGCGCGACAGCGTCCAGTTCGATCAGAAATCCATGGTGAAGTTCCGGCACGGGAACGACTGAGCGCGCCGGGCGCACGTCACCAAAGGCTTCAGCAAAAGCAGCGTTGAATATACCCCACTGCCCTACTCCGACGATGTAGGCTGTAACCTTCACCACGTCGCGGGGACCAGCGCCTGCGGCATCTAGAATAGACAGCAGATTACGCAAGACCAGGTGCGCCTGCTGTTCGAAGGGCAGGCTTGAAGCAATGTTCTGATCGCCCGCCTTGATCGGAAGCTGGCCCGAAACGTGGATCAGGCCATCCGCTCTTACGGCTTGACTGTAATGTCCTAAAGGTTCGGGCGCGTTCTTCGAGAAGATGGACTCTATTGTGGTCATGCTTGGCCTCAGGCGTTTCTGGTAAGGGATCGTGGACGAACTGGCCTGTCACACCGAGTTTTTGCTCGCAGGAGACTTCTGGAACTTGGCTCCCGTGCTCTTCTTCCCGGCCTTTGAAAAACGCGAAGGAGAGAATGGGGAGAGATCGATGGACGGTTTCATCCCGGAGATAAGTTCAGAGACAAGCATCGCCGTCATTGGCGCTCCGGTCATCCCCAAATGCCCGTGGCCAAATGCATAGATGACATCCGGCGTGCGACGCGCGTAACCAATGACTGGAAGTGAGTCCGGAACGCTCGGGCGAAAACCCATCCATTTCGTGTAGCGGTCCTCCGACCTCGTCGAGGCAAGTCCGGGAAGAAGAGCACGGGCGTGATCGTAGAGAACGTCAGCTCGCTTCCAATTTGGTGCCGCATCAAAGCCGGCGAACTCAACGGTCCCGCCGATCCGGAGGCCCGTTTCCATCGGGGTCGCGATGAATTTTCCGCCTGCATCCGTGGTCGGAATGCGCGGCTGAACTTCCGGATCGCTGATCACGATGTGATACCCCCGCTCGGTATCAAGCGGCACATTGTCTCCCAACAAGGCGGCGAGTGGCTTGGAATGTGCGCCGGCGGCAATCACCGCTGCGTCGACGTTTACTTTGCCGTTTTCCGTTTCGACGGCACTCAGGATCTGTCCGTTGACTTCAAAGCCAGTCACACGGCTTGACACCAAAGTGCCGCCATTGGCGATCACTTTCTTGAAGAGCAATGTGACCAGTTCGTGCGGGTTGGTGGTATGCCCGTTCTCTTTGATCAAGATCCCCTTGGTGAAAGCGCGAGACAGGTTGGGGTCAAAGTCTCGGAGCTCGTCTGCGTTGAGGATGTTTGAAGTCACGCCATTGCTGCGACGCAATTCCCAACCACCCTGATCCTTCGCAAACTGCGCCTCTGTGCGATACACATAAAGGTGGCCTTCGTGCCGAAGCAGATGCTCTGCACCAGCCTCCTTCGCCAGGGACGTAATCAGGGGAACGGTGTTTCCGATCAAGCTGCGCAGAGCGCGCGCCTGCTCCTTGACCTTGCCCGGTTGCCCTGCAAGCAAGAACTGGACCAGCCAGGGCGTGATTTTGTGAAAGTAGCCAAGGCGAATAGACAGCGGACCCATCGGGTCAAGGAGCCACTTCGGCACACTGGTAATCATTCCCGGCATAGACATGGGCACAACGGAAGATCCATTGAAGCACCCGGCATTACCGAACGACGCGCCTTCACCTGCAGGGTTAGGGTCGATAATGGTAACCTTGAATCCTTGACGTTGAAGCGTCAGCGCGGTGCAAACGCCAACGATACCGGCACCAATGACCCCTACTGTCTTATCGCTCGAATTCATAAGACTCTCCCCATGGCGCGCGCGCAACGCGCCGCCCAACTGCCGTCTCGGTACTTTTCGGGAATGTGCGGAGCCTATGCGGCCGCAGTCACCACGATTTCAATCAGGACATTCTGCCCTAGGTCAGACACGCCGATTGTCGCGCGGCAGGGTAGATCTTCTGCCGGGAGCCAGGAGGTCCATACATCGTTCATTTCCGCCTTCTGGCTCATGTCCGTGATAAACACAGTCGCGGAAAGAAGCTTGCTTTTGTCACTTCCAGCGTCAGACAGGAGCTTCTCGATCTTTCCGCAGACCTCAGCTGCCTGGTCCCGCATCGATGTGCCATTGACCTCGTCGGCAATCACGCCGCCCAGATAAACAACGCCACTGTGTTCAACGACCCGATGCATGATCTTGGTCTTTTCACGGCGTACAATCACGTTTCTGTCCCTTTTCTTGAAGGCGCAAGCGGCATGGCGCACTTGATTGCGCTTTAGAAGAACGCGGCACCCTTCACCCCGCCCGCCATTTGCGAAAGCGGTTCCTAAGCTACCTGTGCATAATATTTCAACATGATTGCTGTTGGTCAAATGCCAATAAAGGCTGCGGCAATAACCAAACATGATAGTTGGAGCGTAAAAGAGATTTGTACATCTCACAGATGGAAGGCTGTCGCTCATCTGCGACAAGTTGCCTCGGTCCCCGGTCATGCCCTGCGAAGCCCAGGCAATCAGCCGATATTTAGTCTAAGGAGCATCCCGAGCATGTTCACGACAGCAAGATCATCGTCATGCGGTCGGACCTTCGCTGTATCCGTCCGGTGTCGGCGCGGTTTCAGGCGTTTTCGGCCTGCCAGTTCCACGGCATGAGATTTTCGATGCGATTGATCTTGTGATCAGGCAAGCGCTGGAGGACCCATGTGAGCCACGCTTCGGG
>NZ_JAIHOM010000147.1 GCF_026130165.1 Spirulina subsalsa FACHB-351
TCGCCCCCCGCCCCCCCCCTCCCCTGCCATCTCCAGCCCATCATTGAACAATTACATGACCAAGGGATTAACATTCAGTGTCAACTCTTACCGCTCCCCCCCCTCCCGATTTCTTCGAGTGAAATTCGCCAACATTATCAACAGAGCAACCGCCCTCATCCTAGCCTGCCATCCCCCATACAGACTTATATTGCAGCCCATCGTCTCTATTCCCCCTTACCCTGAAATTGAAACCCCGCTCAAGGGAATCTAAATTGGGATCGTTAAATTGCGCAGCCTTTGCGATATGATTTGGGATATTAAGATTAATTTAATGTATTGAACTAGAACACAGAGGGCAAGACGCAGTGATTAGAGTAGCAATCAACGGGTTCGGACGCATCGGACGGAATTTTTTGCGTTGTTGGTTAGGACGTGAAAACACCCAACTCGAAGTAGTAGGGATCAATGATACATCTGATCCGAGAACGAACGCTCACTTGCTAAGATACGACTCCATGCTAGGCAAGTTGGATGCTGACATTGACGCAGATGAAAACTCCCTGATTGTTAACGGGAAAACCATTAAGTGTGTCTCCGATCGCAACCCACTAAACTTGCCCTGGGGAGAGTGGGGAATTGACTTGATCATCGAATCAACGGGAGTCTTTGTAACCGAGGAAGGTGCTTCCAAACACTTAGCAGCTGGTGCGAAAAAGGTCTTAATCACCGCACCGGGGAAAGGTGGAGACATTGGGACATTTGTTGTGGGAGTGAATCATCATGAGTATGACCACAATCGGTACAAAATAGTCAGTAACGCCAGTTGTACAACTAACTGTCTGGCTCCCATCGTGAAAGTGCTGCACGAGAATTTTGGGATCATCAAAGGTACGATGACCACTACCCACAGTTACACCGGGGATCAACGGTTACTCGATGCCTCCCACCGTGACTTAAGACGCGCTCGGGCAGCCGCGATCAATATTGTTCCCACCACCACCGGAGCCGCGAAAGCCGTTGCTCTCGTGATTCCTGAAATGAAAGGCAAACTCAATGGGGTGGCGTTCCGAGTTCCGACTCCTAACGTTTCCATTGTAGATTTTGTGGTACAAGTGGAAAAAAGCACCATTGCTGAACAGGTGAATGATGCCTTACGGGAAGCCTCTGAAGGTTCTTTGAAAGGGATTCTAGGCTACAATGACCTGCCCTTAGTTTCTAGTGATTATCGCGGAACAGATTGTTCCTCCATTGCCGATGCGAGTCTAACCATGGTCATGGGTGGCGATATGGTGAAAGTTGTCGGTTGGTATGACAACGAATGGGGCTATTCTCAACGAGTGGTTGATTTAGCAGAATTAGTCGCTGACAAATGGGCTTAGTGTTTTAGCTCAATTGGAATTAACTCGAATGAAACAAGAGAAGGGTGATCTGTTTCCCCTTCTCTTTTTTGTTGAAAATTGGGTTTACTACCCCGCCCCTTGTGGGTGGGGTATTTGATATGATGTCCAGATAATCAGTTACAGTAAAGTCTCGGTTTAAGACCACCAATGAAAACTCTGCTGAGTTCCTCGGTAGTTAAGTGGGGGGCTATGCTAATTCGTCTGGGAATGATGCAAGTTTTGCACTGGTCACTAATATTACAACCGATTAAGCGAACTTGATATGACTCTGAGACAAAATAGAGAGAACTCAAAAACAGTTCACTCTCAAAGTCCTATGCTCCCTAGCAAAAACTCAGCTTCGGAAGGATTCTATCGGTTTTTCTCCTTTTTTCAACCTCCCACTATCCCTAGGAGTTGGGAGGAAGAATGGCGCAACCATGTTTTCCCCCACGGTGAGATTCAGGAACTCGCTCCCGGTTTGTGGCACGTTACCGGGGTTTTGGGGTTCACCCCCAGAGAAATGGTAATCTATCGACTGCCCGCTGGGGGGTTATTGATTCATAGTGCGATCGCCCTAAATGAAGCCGGAATGACAGCCCTAGAATCCCTCGGTACCCCCACCCTGATGATTGTACCCAACCGCATCCATCGTCTGGATGCTGCCCTGTTTAAGCAGCGTTATCCCCAGTTACAGGTGATTACTCCCCAAGTGGCTAAACCCTACGTTGAGGAAATCGTAACGGTGGATGGGATTGCTGAGGAGATATTACCGCCCTTGGGCATTATCTGTCATCAACCAGAGGGCATTCGACCTCAAGAATTAGTGTATGAACTTCCCCTCAGCACTGGAAAAGCTCTAATTTTTACCGATATCTTATTCAACCTCACCGAGTCTTATTTGCAGCAATTTGTTCCCCATCGTCAATTCATCTTGCATTGGCTAGGTGCGGCGGGCTATTTTGGCATTACGGCATTAGGGAAGCGGTTTTTTCTCACCGATCTATTGGCGTATCAGCAGTGGTTAATCACCCTAGCAGATCGTATTCTATCCTTGCAAATCATCTCCGTTGCTCATGGCGAACCCATTACAGAAAACTGTTCACAACGGTTGCAAGAAGCGGCTGCTCGTTTATCAATTAATCAAGTCTCTGGGCATCCAGAGACTTGATTAATTTGTTATATTGTGATGAGTGCAGTTCTGCACATTGTCGTAATCTGTAGTTTTCACGATGAAATTGCAAGTATCTCCTTTACTCATAGCCCTGCTTTCCACGAAAGTGGGGGCCTTAATGCTGACTCCGGTGCAGGTGGGGGCTATGCTGCCTCAAGAGACTTCTGTGAATAGGGCTGAGTCAAGTGTAACGATTGAAGTGACGAGAATTGCAGGGGATTCGCCCTCACAATTCCAGACCCAAAGGCAATTCCAAGCCCAAAGACAACGGAGGGGCGACCGGGATTATGATTATAACCGGGATTTCGATACAAACCAAGACTACGATGGAGGCCCGAGAAGAAGACGCCGTTAATAATCAGGAATGAATGGAAACGGGGGATTCTTCCCCCGGTTGCTGTGAACAATCGACATGACAGAAATTCTGGCTAACTTAATCACTCCTCTGACAGTAGAAACCTTTGTGGGGGAAATCTGGACGCAAAAAGCGGTTTATCTTCAGGCCTCACACCCCCAACGATTTCGGGAACTTTTCGCTTGGGAAGATTTAAACTATTTATTGAACTTTCATCAGTTAGGTGATCCGGACTTGCGCTTTCATCAAGGAGGACAGAGTTTAGCTGATGTACCCGTAAGACAATGGCGCGATTCTCGTGCCGAGACGCTTCGCGATCGCCTGCAACAGGGAGCCACCCTGATCCTCAACCAAGTCCACCAACGGCATCCCGCCCTAGCTCAATGGACGGCCGCCCTCCAAAGGGATCTGGGGCATCCCGTCCAAGTGAATCTCTATCTCTCCCCTCCCCATCAACAAGGATTCAACTGTCACTATGACACCCATGAGGTGTTTATTTTGCAACTCGATGGGGAGAAAGAGTGGTTGATTTTTGATCCCACTCTTCCCTATCCCACCTCAGAGACACGCCAAGACAGCGACTTACCCCCAGAAACGCCCCCTTACTGGCAGGGATTGTTAAAACAGGGGGATGCGCTGTATATTCCTCGGGGGCATTGGCACTATGCGATCGCCCAAGGGGGACATTCCTTACATTTAACTGTGGGAGTCTCCAGTCCCACAGGTTTGGACTGGTTGGAATGGGCGATCGCAAAACTAGAAAAACAACCCCAATGGCGGCAAAACCTCCCCCTCCTCGTCCCAACACCCAACACCCTAGAGCAATCCTTAAATCACCTTGGAACCGCCTTGAGTCAATGGCTCACCTCCGACCAAACCCTCCAAGAATATCGGCAACACCTGCAACACCAACAGCCCCCCCTCCCCCTCCAACTGCCCCAACAACTCAATCCCACCTTAGATCCTTCAGAATGGTCACTCGACACCCACTTTCAACTCTCCCCCCTACACCGTCCCCAGATCCTGGGCAGCGAAGAAAAAGGCTGGGAAATTAATCTCGCTAACCGTCATATTACCCTGCAAGGTCTATCCCCAGCGGCCCTTGCTTGTCTATTTAACCCCCGAGGCTTTACCCTCTCAGAATTGGCAGAAATCGCCCCTACTCTAAGCTTAGATGATGCCCTCAAGGTGATTACCCGCTTAGTGGAGGAAGGAGTTTTGTTGATTGACCCCAAATTCCCTCACTAACCACCCCCCAAACTGTTGGAGAAACACCAACAAACCCCCCCGATCTCCCGTCGGTTCTAAAGCCAGTTTTAGCGCTAAATTCATCCCTCGGGCTTGTTGGGGGTAATACACCCCAAACCGGACCGCAGATAGTCCTAAATCCCGCGTAAACTGCCCCTCCGACTCCATCACCAATTCAAACCCCGCCCGCACCAAACGAGGGCAAATCCAACGGCATCGAGACAATGTACAGGTCGGAGAGTGACGCAACTCAGTAGTCACCCGTTGTAAATCTTGTTCTAGGGTCGGGAGATAATGTACCAAAGCGGGGCTAACTTTGACCGGGGGTAAGTGAGGGATCACATCTTGCCCCCAGAGATTCAGTCCTTGAGTCGCCAACAATACAGCCCAATCCCCCCGAAGGTCATCTAGAGTTAAGGGCAGAATTTCCACCTTGGGGCAAAATAGATAGCGTCGGCTGAGTTTTTGAGCGAGGGTGAACAGAATTTGAGTCGTTAGGTCATCAAGGGGTTGATGAGTTAGCACAATCCCATCCAAGTCCGATAACCCTTGAACAGCGAGGCCTCGGGGGATAGAACCCCTCAGATAGAGACTATGGAGGCGATCGCCCAAACCCACCACACAGCCCTCCATCCATTCCTCCACCAAAGGCAGCCACGGATCTTGAATCAAAGATCGTTGGCAGTCGTTGATCAGGTAGCCCTCCTCAGTGAGCAGCCAAAAGCGACCAAAATTCAGATCCGGGGCTAGGTTTGGAATAGTTGACATGGGTTTAGGGTGGGGTTGAAAGCGTCTTTTTGCCCTGAGACAAAAACCCATATTTCAGAGTTAAAATAGGGCGAAAAAGGATTTTAAATGGTCTAAATCTGGATGCTCCAAAAGTTTGTCATTTTCAAATTAACTCAACAACAACTTAAATTTCTCCACGAATAGGCTGATTATGTTTTAAATCATATTGTAATAGTTCAAAGTCTCGTTGAATGGATACAATCTGATTATTTCGAGGATCACGAGTTAATTCAAAATAAGTTCCCTGGTCTTGATAGTCCCGATCATTCCCCAATTCAGCAAATGCCCGAATCATCTCTGGACTTAATACATCTGAAACTTTTAAGGTTGTAGATTTACAAGTGTTGTCCGAGTTTATCCCAGAAATTTTAATCAACTTGGGGAGTTTTGAGTCTGCATTATAAAAAAAACTATCCCACGCTTTATCAGGCATAGCTGCCACAACGTCTGAAGATTATTGACGGATTTGTTTAAGCTCAATAATACTGTGAGGGTGAGGAAAGGTATACAGTAACAGTGCTTCTAACAGAGAGGTTTTCCCGGCATTATTTTTTCCTCCAATTAAATTGACTTGCTTAAACTCTTTAACTGAAGTATTTTGAAAACATCTAAAATTTTCTATGGTGATGTTTTGAATCATAGTATAGTGATTTCCCTACTGGTGAGGTACAGAGTCCCTAGTTTGAGGGAACGGGGAACAGATCATCTAAGAAAAGTGTACCTCATGAGTCACAAAACCCCATCTAGCAATTTCCATTGGACAGAGCCGCATTTTCCCTATGTCCTATTACTACCCTAGCCCAAAATCGTGAAAGGGAGGGAATCTAGAAAAATTCCCTATCCACATTTAGGACAGGGAATGAACTCAGGGGAACAAACTTTTAAACTCGTGGGAGATTACGAAGAGGAACTAGGAAGAACTCCCACAGTGATGGTTAAATCTAAACGGCGATCGCCTCGTTGCACAGTCAATTCCAAACTAGACCCTACAGCAGTCTGACTAACTATCCTCTGCACATCCTCCGCCGTAGAAACGGTTTGACCGTTAATCCCTTGAATAATATCACCTCGACGGACTCCCCCTTGGGCGGCTGGGGCATTGGGTATGACCTGCACAATTAAAACACCTTGCTCTGCGGGCAGAGATTGTCCCGTTTGCTGTTGAAAACGCTGGCGAATTTCCGGGCTGAGGGCAACCATTTGCACCCCCAGGTAGGGGTGATCCATGCGACCTTTCGTAATTAACTGTTCGGCGATTTCTTTGGCCTGATTAATGGGAATCGCAAAGCCTAGACCTTGAGCATTTTGTAAAATAGCCGTGTTTATGCCCACCACTTCACCCTGTTCATTGAGCAGGGGACCGCCGGAATTGCCCGGATTAATGGCCGCATCGGTTTGGATAAAATTCACCCGTTTATCCGGGACTCCGATTTGAGCGCTGCTGCGTCCGGTAGCGCTGATAATGCCTGTGGTGACAGTATTATCTAACCCCAAAGGATTGCCAATGGCGATCGCTAACTCTCCCGGTTGTAACTGATCCGAATCCCCCAAGGCAATAGTTGGCAAGTCCGTTGCCTCAATCTTCACCACCGCCAAATCCGTCACCGGATCACTCCCGATTACCTTTCCGTCATAGGTGCGACCATCTTTCAGCGTTACCGTCACCTGTTCGGCCCCTTCCACCACATGGGCATTGGTAAAAATTTCCCCATTCGATGTGACAATAAAGCCAGAACCGGAACCCCGTTCCACCCGTTGACTGGGGACACTTGAGCCGAAAAATCGCCCCAGAGGGTCAGGAATCCCAGTGGCCACCGTGCGAGAGGCATCAATGCGCACCACACCCTGACCCACCTGTTGCACCACATGAGTCACCGGACTCACCCCGGAAGGTCGTCGGGCAATGGGTTCAGAATTAGTATTAGAAAACCGCGTCGTGGGTTCTGGCGTAATAATATTATTAGAATCTGTCTCAGTTTCCGAACGTCGTAGAGCAGGAGGCAAGACAGACGAATCAATTTCATACAGAGCATAGGCTCCCACCGTCAGGCCAACACCCAACAGCACCAAGGAAACCTGACGACCAAACTGGGTGAAGGAATGCCACACACCCGGAGAAGAGGTAGAGGGACGATCGGGTTTAACTCCCATAATATCTTGTTCAATAGGGGCAGGTTTATAAGGAGCTTTCGTCATAATCCATTACCAGGGGTACATCAGGAAAAAGAATCTTTAGACTAAACCAGTTTTTCCCGAGGCGATCGCCCAAGAGAGAAAAGGGTGGAGGGAGAGTGAGTGAGTCATCCCTCCCTGCCCACTGATGTCTAGTCAACAACAGCCCAAGTCGCAAGATTTTACTTTCAGGAGTGGTGTGGTCTTGAGCTTATAGATTCACTATAATCAAGGGTTTTGACATTCCCTTGAAGATCCTATGACCATCATGTGACAGTTTGGATAATGGATACGAAAAGCACTCCTAGGGGACATTCTAGCAACTTTGCCCCAACAAACCCCCCAGAAGACTTAACCCACCAAGCTGGGACTCACTGACTTTTGATTGGCCTCAATTTCGCTACAGACTTCATAAAACTTAGTGACGGGGGGGGCAATAAACAAATGAGCCATTTCCTTGAGAATAGCTTCACAGGCTGTATTGCGGTTGGCATCCATATCATCTATGTTATCCCAGAAGATAATCGCAATGCCTTTATCAGTCCCCGGTTCTTGTAAGAGATAAGCCCCTTGAAAGCCTTGGCTGTAGGTAGAAACGGCTTGAACAAAGAGCCTTTCGGCTTGGTCAAAGGTACCCGGCTGAAATTCACCGATGGCAACGTAAGCAAATTTATGTCTTAAAAAATCTAGGAACTCCGACATATAAAGTTTAAAACCTCTTCAACTCTGATTCTAGTTTCTCACCCCTAGAACGATTATCAGAGGTGACTTGACATTACTTGATATTTAGGGCAAAGACATCGACATGATCAATTATACTGAGTGGGGCAAGTCCCCACCCTGCTCCTATGAATCGTTCTCTCCCCGCCACTCCTACTCCTGTTTACCTTTGGTCCGTTGGTTCGGTAGCAGCGCGCATTTTGCCCCCCAATGTCATGGAAGGGCGCTATAAGGTGCTACATCCCCAAGTGTGGCAAGATATTTATCCCGAGCGATCGCCTTATATCCCCGATCCCCTACCCGACAGTTGGCAGCCCTACTTACGGCTTTATCCCCAACGGCTTCACCTACCCGAAATTTACGGCACTTGCTCCGTCGAAGGCGAAACAGTATTACTCTTAAAACACATCCCCGTCGATGCCAAGGGCAAATTATACCCCTCCCTTGAACAAGCGTGGCAAGAAGCCTCTGTCATTCGTCAAGTCTATTGGTTATGGCAAATCCTAGACTTGTGGACCCCCCTCACCGAACAAGGAATGGCGGCCTCCCTATTCGACCTAGAAAACCTGCGCGTTCAGGGCTGGTGTCTGCGCTTGCGGGAACTATTCCACCAGCCCCCCTTTAATCGTCATCCCCGCACGGGAGGCATTGCCACCGCCACCACCCGTTCCGTCGCCACCTTACAAGGACTAGCCGAGGTCTTGACTCCCTTAGTCCAACGGGCAAAATCCCCCATTGTTCCCCCACTGCAAACCCTCCTCACCCAACTCCAACAGGATAAAGTCTCCCTCTCAGTCCTGCGGCAAAGTCTGAATCAACTCCTCCTAGAACAGGCCGCCCACCAGCCCCTACGGATTGCCGTAGCCAGTGGAACAGATAGCGGCCCCCAACAGGCCCACAATGAAGATAGTCACTATCCCACCGCCTTGGAATTAGTGCGCAATGGTAGCCCCGGTCCCTTGAGTCTGAACCATCATTGTTTAATCGTCTGTGATGGCATTGGCGGCCATGAAGGGGGAGAGGTGGCCAGTCAGTTAGCCGTACAGTCCCTCAAGTTACAAGTCCAGGCCCTGCTGACAGAATTACAGGAAAACCCCGAGGTGATGAGTCCCGATGTAGTGGCCGATCAATTATCGGCTATGATTCGCATTGCCAATAATTTAATCTGTTCCCGTAACAATGACCAGAAGCGGGAAGCCCGGCGACGCATGGCCACCACCTTGGTGATGGCCGTCCAACTGCCCCAACAGGTCAATCTGGGGGGGGATGTGGTGGGGAATGGTCATGAATGGTATATCGCCCATGTGGGGGATAGTCGCGCTTATTGGCTCACAGAACGCTACTGTCAACCCCTCACGGTGGATGATGATGTGATTACCCGAGAAGTGCGCTTAGGTCGCAGTTTATCCCACATTGCCGCCCAGCGTCCCGATGCCGGGGCCTTAACTCAGGCGTTGGGAACCCGAGAAGCGGAACGCCTCCGCCCCACAATTCGCCGTTTTATCCTCGAAGAGGACGGCATTTTATTGTTATGTTCCGATGGTTTGAGTGACAATGGGTTACTCGAACAAGCTTGGCCGGAGTTTGTCCCCCAAGTCTTGACGGGGAAATTGACCATTGAGGCGGCGGTGGATTTTTTAATCCAACTAGCTAACCAGAACAACGGTCATGATAATACGTCCATTGTGGCGGCGGCCTGTGGGGTTTCAGCCCAGTATCCAGTGTTAATGAATCTGGCGGAATTGACGGGTACACCCTCGGAAACGCCTCCTGTACCTCAAGTCGAGGTGAAACCCCCAGAACCTGCTCCGGCCACCGTTACGCCCTCCATAGTAGAGGGGAATGGTCAAAGTCCGCCCCCGGTGGAAGAGAAGACAACGGAAGAGGAAGGAGCAACAGAACCACCATTACGACCGGATTATGAGTTACCGTCCTTTTTTGAGGAAATGCAGGCGAATTTAGCCCAAAACCGGGAGGAAGAGGAGGAAGTCGCTCCCCCTCAGCGTGGGGGAAATAGTGGGTTTCTCTGGATTATTGGCGTAGTGCTGTTAATCGGTGCGGCGACGTTTGGGGTGTTGACGTTACGACCTCAACTTTTCCCAGATGTGCCGGAAGAACTTCCCTCTCCTGGGGTGGAAGAGTCTGGAGAGTCTACGGAGGAGTCAGGAGAAACCCCTTGAGCAATCTTGACCCGTTAAGCCTTGTCTTCTCTTGTCAGGGAAGAAGATCAGGATTGTCGGAAGAGATGGCTGTGTGTGGGATGGTAAAGACGCGATCGCGCTGTACTCGCCCCTGACTCCAAAACCCCCAAAGCGGGACTAATCAGATACAGAGTCGTGCGAGTTAAATCTTGCTCCTGTGTCACCTGTGCCATCTCCTGCAACGGCACCAGCCAAAACTGCTCATCAGGCCAACCCACATGGAAACAAATGGCTACAGGGGTATCGGGAGGGTAATGTTCCAGTAATTGCCCTTGGGCCGCCTCCACATGACGGGCCGCCAAGTAGAGGCATAAACTCGCCTGATGAGCGGCTAAACTGGCTAATTCTTCCGCTTTCGGCACGGCTGAAGCGCGACCACTCACCCGGGTGAGGATGATAGTTTGCACTAATTCAGGAATGGTCAATTCTGCCCCCAGTTTAGCGGCGGCCGCTTGAAAGGCACTAATACCGGGGATTAGTTCAAAGGGAATCTCAGCCCCAAGGAGGGCTTGAATTTGCTCGTAGATGGTGCTGTAGAGGGTGAGATCCCCGGAGTGGAGACGGACAACGGAACAACCGCAACGTACCCGGTCAATCATCAGAGGGATTATCTGCTCAAGGGTTTGATGTCCGGTGGGGACTAATTCGGCATCGGAACGCACATCCCGCAACATTTGCTGGGGAATGAGGGAGTTGGCGTAAATGATCACGTCCGCTTGTTGTAGGATGCGGTAGCCTTTGAGGGTGATTAAATCAGGATCTCCTGGGCCGGCTCCGATGATATACACGGCAGGGTATAAGGGCATTGAGGGAAGCATAACAGGGGAGAGCAAATTTTTTTCAGGACTTTTCCGGATGGTGGGGGTGCTTCGAGAAGATTGGAATGGTAGATGCACCCTGGTAAGGCTCTGGAGATGACACTCCAGGGCTTTTTCTTTTATCTGCAATGTCGGGTGAAGACCCTCGGTTTTCCCGACGGGATGAAACCCGACCCGTATAGAAACAGCGAAGCACGACTCTTTAGCTAAGGCTCAGGGATCACTCTTAGCATGACAATTTGTGCTGTATATGTTAGTATACATCTAGTTGTTTGAGGTCGATAAACAAGGTGTGAAGGGCAAAAAAGGCTATCCTATCCAAAAAAGCTAGGAAGAGATAGGCCTTAAAACATTTAAGAGTAAGTAGAC
>NZ_JAIHOM010000148.1 GCF_026130165.1 Spirulina subsalsa FACHB-351
CCATTATAACACACTTAATAAAACTGGCAAGGCTCATTAAGTGTTGACGCTTCGCGGGTTACATACTGTTTTTCTTTTCATCCCCGTCCTAAAGTATCGGGGCTTTCAAGAAAACATGATCGGTAATACCACCTGGACCCTCAGCCGAGATACTGAACTGGGCTTAGAATTTGCCCCCACCATCTTTTACGATCGACAAGCAATGATGGTACGCGCCGATAGTGGCATCACCTCCCTCCAAGACTTTCAGGACAAATCCGTTTGTGTAGAAGCCGGAACCACCACCGAATTAAACCTCATGGACAGCATGAGAAAAGCCGAAATTGCCTTTGAAACCCTCACCTTTGAGCAGTCCGACCCCGCCTATGGCGCCTATCTCCAAGGGCTTTGTCAGGGCATCACCTCAGACCAGTTTATCTTACAAGCCCGTCTGCGCAGTGTACCCAATCCCGAAGACCATATTCTCCTAGATATCACCCTCTCCAAAGAACCATTAGGACCAGCCACCATCAATAACGATTCAGCTTGGTTTGATGTGGTGAAATGGGTCACATTTGGCCTAATTGAAGCCGAAGACTTAGGCATTACTCAAGACAATGTTCAGGAAAAATTAAAATCCCCTGACCCCAGAATCCGGCTTTTTTTAGGCGTTGAAGGCAACCTAGGGGAAGAGATGGGCTTAAGTAATGATTTTATGGTCAACGTCATTCAAGCCGTTGGCAACTACGGAGAAATTTATGAACGCAACGTCGGCCATAATTCCCCCTTTAACTTACCTCGGGGTTACAATGCCCTGTGGAAAGATGGCGGCTTGATGTACTCTCCCCCCTTCCGGTAAATCGTAAAGTTTGCGTTAAACCGTGATAGTGACTCAATTCCTTCCAGAAAAGAACGGAAAAAACTGGTAAACCTTTAGAGAGAACGTCTAACCATCATCTCAGAATCATCATGCGTACCTGGCAATCCCTCCTAGTTTCCACAACCTTGTTCACCCTTATGGCAGGTTGTGGGAGCCCTCCCGCCCCCACCAACACCACCTTAAACCCCAACTCAACCGCACCCTCGAATACCAGTCGTCTGGATATGGTGAAAGAACGAGGATTTCTGATCTGTGGGGTAGATGGGGGAGTTTTAGGCTTTAGTTTTGTCAATGATGCCGGAGAATATTCTGGGCTAGATGTAGATGTATGCAAAGCGATCGCCGCCGCTGTACTCGGAGATCCCGAGAAAGTAGAATATCGTAACCTCGACTCCGCCGAACGCTTCCCCGCCTTAGTTTCAGGAGAAATTGATGTCCTCTCCCGCAATACCACTTGGACCATTAGCCGGGATACTCAAATGGGCTTAGAATTCGCCCCCACCACCTTTTATGATGGACAGGGGATCATGGTTCGCGCCGATAGTGGCATCACCTCCCTCCAAGATTTTCAAGGGAAATCTATTTGTGTCGAAGCCGCCACCACCACCGAATTAAACCTCATGGACACCATGAGAAAAGCGGCGGTATCCTTTGAAACCGTCACCTTTGAACAAGCAGATCCTGCCTATGCCGCCTATGCCGAAAACCGTTGTCAGGGCATTACCTCCGACAAATCCCAACTCATCGCCCGTCGTGATACGCTCCCCAATCCCGACGAGCATATTTTGTTAGATGTCACCCTTTCCAAAGAACCTTTAGGCCCAGCTACCCTGAATAATGATTCCGCTTGGTTTGATGTAGTGAAATGGGTCACATTTGGCTTAATTGAAGCCGAAGAGTTGGGCATTACTCAAGGCAATATTGCAGAAAAATTGCAAGCTCAAGATCCCAATATTCGCCGTTTTCTCGGTGCAGAAGGAAACCTAGGAGAAGGACTAGGCTTAAGTAATGATTTTATGGTGAACGCCATTCAAGCCGTGGGCAATTATGGGGAAATTTACGAACGGAACTTAGGCGCACAATCCCGTTTTAACTTGCCTCGCGGTCAAAATGCCCTTTGGCAAGATGGGGGATTAATGTATTCCCCTCCATTCCGCTAGATTTGCTCTAACACATTATTCTTTTTTTGTCAAATAACATAATCAGGGCTAATTAAAAGTCAAGATTTCGTTACATTTTGTATCACCTTACACCCCATCGGGAAAGGGAGTGGCTAAATATTAAGCAGGAAATTTAGCGATGGTGTGTGAATTAGTGATGCGTAAATGGCAATCTTTGGTTTTATCTGCGGCAGTGTTAGCTGTGACAGCAGCTTGTGCCACTCCCCCAGAACAAACCACTGGGGGTACAGGTCAAACAGGGGCCCCTGCCGCAGGCAGAAGTCGCCTTGATGTGGTGAAAGAGCGGGGAATGCTCATCTGTGGTGTAGATGGGGGGATTCCGGGGTTTAGTTTTGTCGATGAATCCGGCGAATATTCCGGTTTGGATGTGGATGTGTGTAAAGCCGTGGCGGCCGCTGTTTTAGGCGACCCGGAAAAGGTAGAGTACCGGAACTTAGACTCGACGGAACGCTTTACCGCTTTATCTGGGGGAGAAGTGGATATGCTCTCTCGGAATACCACTTGGACCATTAGCCGGGATACATCTGTTGGCTTAGAATTTGCGCCGACAACCTTTTATGATGGTCAAGGGATGATGGTTCGCGCTGATAGTGGCATTACGTCCCTAGCAGATTTCCAAGGTAAGGCGGTTTGTGTTGAAGCCGGGACTACCACAGAATTAAACCTGACGGACAATATGCGTAAAGCGGGAGTAGAGTTTGAAACGGTGACATTCCAGCAAGCAGACCCCGCCTATGCTGCCTATGCAGAAGGTCGTTGTGAGGGGATGACTTCTGATAAGTCCCAGTTAATCGCTCGGCGTAGCACATTACCTAACCCAGATGATCATATTCTGTTAGATGTCACTATGTCTAAAGAACCTTTAGGTCCGGTGACAATTAATAATGATTCGGCTTGGTTTGATGTGGTTAAATGGGTGACATTCGGCTTATTTGAAGCGGAAGAAATGGGCATTACTCAAGCTAATGTTGAGGAGCAATTAGAGAGCGAAGACCCGAATATTCGCCGTTTCTTGGGTGTCGAAGGAGATTTAGGTCAAGGGATGGGTCTGAGCAATGATTTCATGGTGAATGTGATCAAAGCTGTGGGCAACTATGGCGAAGTTTACGACCGCAATTTAGGAGCAAATTCTGAATTTAATCTACCTCGGGGTCAGAATGCGCTCTGGACAGAGGGCGGTTTACTCTATTCTCCCCCGTTCCGTTAAACCCGGTTTAAATTGAAAATGCCCTTTTTGGGGGGATTTCTGGGGAGATTTTGCTTCAGACCAATAAGTTGACCAAAATCAGTTAATCAAAATTCGATTTGAGAACGGTTTAAGATTGTCTTTTCCTCGGGTCCCCTAATGGGGTATGTTCCCAGCTATTTAATCGAGGAATTTTACCTAGCATTCTTTGTTCTCCTTCATGTTAGTTCTAGAAATCCTCAAAGCGGGGAATGTTCTAAAACCATTGCTGATGAGGGGTTTGGAGACTAAACCAAATCCCTTTTTAGCAGAGTAAGAGAAAGGTAAAATAAGGACTTTAGAACAAAATATTTTAAACATTCATGACCACACAAAACGAGGCAAATATTCCCCTTTGGCGAGATGAGCGTTTCTGGAAGATTGCCGTACAATTGATTGTTTTAGCAATTGTGGTGGCCATTGGTTCCCTGCTTGTCCATAACGTTAGCGTGAATATGCAACGGTCTGGCGTTGTGTTTGGATTCCGCTTTTTAGATAGTCAAGCGTCCTTTGCCATTGGCGAAAGTATCATTCCCTATAATCCAGCCGTGGATAGTTACCGTCAGGTGATGTTGGCGGGATTGGTGAATACGCTGCGGGTGATTGTGGTGGGGATTATTCTCACGACGATTGTGGGGATTTTGGCTGGAGTAGCCAGTTTCTCGGAAAACTGGTTGCTTCGGAAGGGGAGTCAGGTTTATGTGGAGGTGATTCGCAATACTCCCCTGTTGTTGCAATTATATTTTTGGTATCGTGCGGTATTTACAAAGTTACCGAGGCCGGCCGATCGTTTGGAGTTTTTGAATAGTTTTTATTTAAGTAATCGGGGGGTGTTTCTCCCGTGGCCGACGGTGAGTTGGAATCTGGCGATTTGGGCGGGGGTGGTGGTTGCGATCGCCATTGGGGCCTTTTTCCTCTGGCGTTGGCGAATTTACCTCATGGTAGAACAAGGTCAATCGGGTCTAAATCAACTCTATATTCTCTGGGGTTTAGGCATTATCGCCTTATTAATCATTATCTTCCCCTTTAACTGGCAAGTTCCCCAAGAAGTGTCACCCGGTAACATTCAGGGAGGGTTACGTTTAACCATTGAATACAGCGCCCTAGTCACAGGTTTAGTGGTCTACACCGGGGCCTATATCTCCGAAATTGTGCGCGCTGGCATTCAATCAGTCGCCAAAGGCCAATGGGAAGCCGCCCGCGCTTTAGGCATTCATTCGGGGTTAACTATGCGTTTGGTGGTCTTTCCCCAAGCCTTACGGGTGATGATTCCCCCGTTAAATAGTCAGTACATGAACTTGGCGAAAAACTCCAGTTTAGCCATTGCCATTGGCTATGCAGACATCTACTCCGTGGCCAATACCACCTATAACCAAACAGGTCGGCCGGTGGAAGTCATGATCATCATCATGATTACTTATTTAATCATTAACCTGTTAATTTCTGTGGTGATGAACCAATTTAACCGTATTGCTCAACTACGCGAACGATAAGACCCATGACCAGTTTAAGTTCTCCCCCGGGGGATCTCGCACCCCCTCCTGAGATGCGGGATACTCCCCTCAATTGGATAAAAAATAACCTGTTCACCCCTTGGTATAACGGTTTAATTACCGTGGTGATTGCCTTGATTTTGGGGTACTTTTTCTATACCTTCCTTACTTGGTCTTTCACCGAGGCAAAGTGGGATGTCATTCCCCGTAATATTCAACTGTTTAATGTGGGACGGTATCCGCGATCGCAATATTGGCGTTTGTGGGTTCTCTTGGGTCTGATTTGTACCCTCTCGGGTTTATCTTGGGGAGCCATTGCCCGTAATGTCGCTAAACTCTACAGTCGCAATATCTTAATCGGTATTGGCTGCGCCGTTGTCGTCTGTCTCCTCTTCCCAGTCCCCCTCCCCAATCGTCTCCTTTTAGTCGGCATGACCGGATTAGTCGTGGGATTTAGTTGGGTCGGACAACAAGCAGGACGGAAAAACCCAAAATTCGGCATTTGGGTATCTTCCACATGGCTATTATTGTTTTTCATCGCCCTCTGGTTAATTGGCGGCGGTTTATTTCTCCGTCCCGTCTCCAGCAACGAATGGCAAGGCCTAATGTTAACAGTTTTAACCGCCGTGGTGAGCATTGTCATCTGTTTCCCCTTGGGGGTACTGTTAGCCCTAGGCCGTCGTAGTCCTCTCCCAATATTTAAAGGTCTATCCATTGCCTATATTGAACTGGTGCGCGGTGTTCCCCTGATTACTTTATTGTTCATGGGACAGGTGATGATTCCCCTCTTTCTACCCGATGGAATGCGACCGGATCGGGTGATTCGCGCTATTGTGGGGTTAACTTTGTTTAGTGCAGCCTACCTGGCGGAAAATGTGCGTGGGGGTCTACAAGCGGTTCCCCGAGGCCAAGCTGAGGCCGCCAGTGCCTTGGGACTCAGTACCCCTTTAGTGGTAATTCTCATTGTGCTTCCCCAAGCCTTAAAAGCAGTCATTCCCGCCATTGTGGGTCAGTTTATTAGTTTGTTCCAAGACACAACCTTGTTAGCCATTGTGGGTCTGGTGGAATTATTGGGGATTAGTAACTCTGTTCTGGCAAACCCCCAATTCTTAGGACGTTTTTCAGAAGTGTATTTATACAACGGTTTACTGTTTTGGGTTTTTTGTTACGCCATGTCTGCCAGCAGTCGGTGGGTGGAAAAGAAAGTCAATACTGAACATTAGGGAATTAATAATTAATCATTAATCATTAATTATTAATTCCCAGATTTTACTGATTACTGATTACTGTTTACGCAAGGAGTTCAATGAGATGACCAGTCAACAACCTAGCACTATGTCGGATCAAAGTGCCAATACTTCCCCAGAAGCGGTGATTGTCGCCAAGGATGTCCATAAATGGTATGCCAGCAACAAGTTTCATGTGTTGCGTGGGGTGAGTTTAACAGTGAATAAGGGGGAAGTAGTCGTTGTGATGGGGCCGTCTGGGTCTGGGAAGTCTACCTTTATTCGTACCTTTAACGCCCTGGAAGACTATCAAAAGGGGACTATTACCATTGATGGGATTGAACTGTCCCACGACTTGAAAAATATTGATGCCATTCGTCGGGAAGTGGGGATGGTATTTCAACAATTTAATTTGTTTCCCCATTTAAGTGTGCTGCAAAATGTGACGCTGGCTCCGATTTGGGTGCGACGGAAGAAAAAAGCCGAAGCGGAAGCGATCGCCATGCAGTTATTAGAGAAAGTGGGGATTTTAGAGCAGGCGAAAAAATTCCCCGGTCAGCTTTCGGGGGGACAACAGCAACGGGTAGCCATTGCTCGCGCTTTAGCTATGCAGCCCAAAATTATGCTATTTGATGAACCGACCTCGGCCTTAGACCCGGAAATGGTGCGAGAAGTATTGGATACCATGCGTTCCCTCGCTAAGGAAGGGATGACCATGGTCTGTGTTACCCATGAAGTCGGTTTTGCGCGGGAAGTGGCGGATCGGGTGGTTCTGATGGCGGATGGGTTATTAGTCGAAGAAGCGACCCCGAAAGAGTTTTTTAATAATCCCCAACATGAGCGGAGTAAACAATTTTTATCCCAAATTTTGTAAGCTGGATTGTTTTTCACCTTTTAGAACTCTCCTCAGTGCCTCTGAGGGGAGTTCTGTCAGATATTCAATGAGGGAGTTTAATCGCGTTATCCTATAGGCTGTTACCCTGTCAATGCACCAATAATAACGCTATGGACTTAAAAATCTGGCCTGGAAAATCTTATCCTTTGGGAGCGACTTGGGACGGAGAAGGGACAAATTTCTCCCTGTTCAGCGAAAATGCAACGGGTGTTGAACTCTGTTTATTTGATGAACACAACAAGGAAACTCGTCTCCCCTTGACTGAGGTGAACCATTTTGTCTGGCATGGTTATGTTCCCAATGTAAAACCGGGTCAGCGTTATGGCTACCGGGTTTATGGGCCTTTTTTGCCCAGCTATGGTCATCGTTTCAATGGTAACAAATTACTGATTGATCCCTATGCGAAGGCGATCGCGGGAGTGATTCAACATGACGAGGCCATCTTTGGCTACCCTTGGGAGATGCCCGATGAAGATATGGGCTTTTCGGAATACAATGATGCCCACCTGATGCCCAAAGGGATTGTCATTGATGATGATTTTGACTGGGAAGGGGATGACCTCCTGCGCATTCCCACCCATGAATCGGTGATTTATGAGGTTCATGTCAAAGGATTTACCCAACAACACCCGGATATTCCCCCCGCACTACGGGGGACTTATGCCGGACTCGCTCACCCCGCTGCGATCGCCCATCTCAAATCCCTCGGAGTGACGGCCGTGGAACTCCTCCCCGTTCACCACTTCTTAGCTCGTCCCGGCCATCTTGTCCCCAAAGGCCTCACCAATTACTGGGGCTACGATACCATTAATTTCTTCTCCCCCTATTCCGGCTATAGTGCCAGTGGCAAGAATGGGGAACAAGTGACCGAATTTAAGGAAATGGTCAAAACCCTCCATAAAGCCGGAATTGAGGTGATTTTAGATGTGGTCTATAACCACACCGGAGAAGGGAATCAAATGGGGCCAACCCTCTCCTTTCGAGGTATTGATAACGCCTCCTACTACCGCCTCGTGGAAGAAAATCCCCGCTATTATATGGATTTCACAGGCTGCGGAAACTCTCTCAATGTCCGCCACCCCCAAATTCTCAAACTCATCACCGATAGTCTCCGCTACTGGGTGCTAGAAATGCACGTCGATGGTTTCCGCTTTGACCTTGCCGCTGCCTTAGCACGAGAACTGTATGATGTCAATAATTTAGCAGCATTTTTTAACATTATTCATCAAGATCCCATCCTTTCCACCGTGAAACTGATTGCAGAACCTTGGGATGTGGGAGAAGGAGGGTATCAAATCGGCAACTTTCCCCTATTGTGGTCAGAGTGGAATGGCAAGTATCGGGACACCATCCGAGATTTTTGGGCTGGGAAGGATAGTAGTTTAGGGGAATTTGCCTCTCGCTTTACCGGAAGTTCTGACCTGTACGAATCCAACGGCCGCAGACCCAGTGCTAGCATTAATTTTATCACGGCTCATGATGGCTTCACCCTAAACGATTTGGTGAGTTATAACGACCGTCACAATGAGGACAACGGGGAAGATAACGAAGACGGTCACAAAGACAATCGCTCTTGGAATTGTGGGGAAGAGGGAGAAACCGATGATCCCGAAATTCTCACCCTGCGTCACCGTCAGCGCCGCAATTTCCTTGTCACCCTGATGTTATCCCAAGGGGTGCCAATGTTGTTGGGGGGTGATGAAATGGGACGAACTCAGCAGGGGAATAATAACGCCTACTGCCAAGATAATGAGATTTCGTGGTTAAATTGGCAACTGACCCCGGAAAATCAGGATTTATTGGAGTTTACCAAACAATTAATTGAGTTTCGCCATAAAAACCCCGTATTCCAACGCAGGAATTGGTTCCAAGGCCGAGAAATTCACGGGTCTGGGGTCCATGATATCGCTTGGTTTAACCCTGATGGGGAGGAGATGAGTGAGCATCAATGGAATGAGGGGTATATTCAGGCGATCGCAATTTTCCTCAACGGAGAAGAACTCGATGCCTGCGATGAACACGGAGAACGCATTATCGGGGATAGTTTTCTCCTCTTTTTTAATGCTCATCACGAACCCCTTGACTTTACCATCCCTGAAGGACTGCAAAATTGGCGCTGGCAAGTGGTTATTGATACCGAATTAACCCAACTGGTCAAACTGGGAAAAATCTACCAAGGTGATGATGAACTCACTTTAGTAGACCGTTCTTTAGTCGTTTTACGTCGTCTGTGACATAACCGACGCTCAATGGTGTCCAATCTTAGCGTAGGGCTTGCTGAATAACTCGGGGAGTCGGGAATCCGGGGATTTTTCCTTTTCTTCGGAACGCTGCGCGAACGGGAGTCAGGAGTCGGGAGTCGGAAATAATTGTCAATTATCAATTATCAATTGTCAATTATCAATTCCCTTGTTGAATCTAGCGTTGGGCTTTTTCAGCAGACCCCAGTTATGCCGCCAATAATATTTTAGTCGCAGGAGGGCTTTCGGAGACTCTAAACGGACGTGGAGAGAAGGTCAGACTTTCTGAAAAGAAAGCACATCGAGCGTGAAGCGTCAACCCATCCAGCATTTCAACAATTGTCAATTTTTGACCTGTTGAAATAGATGGAATCGCCGTCCGTTTACGGCGGGGCGGATGTTAAACTCCTCAGTCATCCGTAGGTTGGGTGCAGCGATAGCGAAACCCAACAAAACCCTATCGCTAATATTTCGGAATTTCAGACAAGTTTAACCAAAATTGACTTTTCTATGATCAAATTGTATAGTGCAGTTGCTGATTTTCGCTGGGTGAATTCTTATGAATCCCGATATTAACACAATGCTTCAAGGGGATGCTCTTCAGCAATTGTGGCTACAAGTCCAAAGTGTTCTAACAACATTTGGCATTAAGTTGTTAGTTGCCATTATTGTTTTATTCATCGGTTTGCGCATTGCCAAAATCATTCAAAAAGCAACGAGACGCGCTCTCCGTAAAGCTGAAGTAGACGAAACTCTAATTTCTTTCGCCGTCAACTTAACCTATTTTGGCGCATTAGTTTTTGTCTTCATTATTGTCCTTGGACAATTAGGTATCCAAACCACTGCAATTATTGCCGCACTCACGTCCGGGTTTTTAGCCGTTGGTTTAGCCTTACAAGGTTCTCTGTCGAACTTTGCAGCCGGAGTTTTATTAGTCATGTTTCGTCCCTTCCGAGTGGGTGACTATATCGAAGGTGCAGGAACTGGGGGAGTGGTTGAGGATATTCAAATTTTCACCACCATTTTAACCACCCCAGATAATAAATCAGTTGTTATTCCCAATGCGAGTTTAACCGGGGGAAATATCATCAACTATTCCGCTAAACCCATTCGTCGTTTAGATATGGTTTTTGGCGTGAGTTATAGTGATGATTTGAGCAAAGTTAAGCAGGCCATCACGGAAGTTCTGGAGGCTGAAGAAAGGGTTTTAGCTGAACCTAATTATACCATTGGTTTGTTGGAATTGGCGGACAGTAGTGTTAATTTTGCTGTTCGTCCTTATGTTAAAACCTCAGACTATTGGCCGACTTATTTTGCCTTACAAGAAGCGATGAAACGCCGATTTGATGCGGAAGGGATTAATATTCCTTTCCCACAACGGGATGTTCATATCTACAACAGCTAATTCTTGAAGCTCTAAGGGCAAATCAGCAGATTATGCCCTTAGATTCTGAAGACGAGTGATGTCGTCTTCCATTGCTAAAAATTACTAAACACTGTTCCCTATTCCCTGACCTTGACAAGAGGAGAAAAGGCTTAACTTGTCAAGGTTGCCCAAGACCCTACGCAACTCGGGCGAAAGCTTGCTATTATAGGAAAGCTAGCCCGGAAAAACCTTTGGAGAGGTGGCAGAGTGGTCGATTGCGCTCGACTTGAAATCGAGTGTACCGCAAGGTACCGTGGGTTCAAATCCCACCCTCTCCGTTAAACCCAAACCCTTGTTATACTTAAGATTCAGCAGCGCCTTTGCTGCCGTTTTTAGGTGGATTTGGCGCTGAAGCGCAACTACGAACCTGTCGCAGCGCCTTTGCTGCCGTTTTTGGGTGGATTTGGCGCTGAAGCGCAACTACGAACCTGTCGCAGCGCCTTTGCTGCCGTTTTTGGGTGGATTTGGCGCTGAAGCGCAACTACGAACCTGTCGCAGCGCCTTTGCTGCCGTTTTTGGGTGGATTTGGCGCTGAAGCGCAACTACGAACCTGTCGCAACGCCTTTGCTGCCGTTTTTGGGTGG
>NZ_JAIHOM010000249.1 GCF_026130165.1 Spirulina subsalsa FACHB-351
TGAGCTACTCCCCAACACTTGGACAGTTTCCGGGGTGATTTAAGCTACTGCCTGCACCTGCTGATCGGTTTCAATGCGGTTGAAGTAGACCACGGCGGGCGGTTGTCCGCCATGGGCAGTGTGTGGGCGTCGGTGGTTGTAGAAGGTGATCCAGCGCCCGACGCCAGCCTTGGCCTGCGATCCGGTCTCCCAGGCGTGCAGATAGACGCATTCATACTTCAAGGACCGCCAGAGGCGCTCGATGAAGATGTTGTCGAGGCAGCGACCCTTGCCGTCCATCGAGATCCGCGTGCCGATCCGCTTCAGCCGGTCGGTCCAGGCGAAGGACGTGAACTGCGACCCCTGATCGGTGTTCATGATCTCGGGCGGGCCGAACTTGTGGATCGCCTCGTTCAGTGCCTCGACGCAGAAGTCGGCTTCCAGCGTGTTCGATATCCGCCAGGCCAGCACCTTCCGAGTGTGCCAGTCCATGACGGCCACCAGATAGAGGAAGCCCCGGCGCATCGGCAAATAGGTGATGTCGGCACACCAAACCTGATTGGGCCGCTCCACCCGCAGCCCGCCCAGCAAATAGGGATAGGTCTTGTGCCCCTTCGCGGGCCGACTGGTGTCGGGCTTCTGGTAGATCGGCATCAATCGCATGAGGCGCATCAGCCGCCGGATACGCTTCTGATTCACGGCATGGCCCTCGTTCTGCAGGTGCCACGTCATCTGCCGGACGCCATAGAACGGGGTTTCGAGGAACTGCTGGTCGATCACCCGCATCAGGGCGAGGTTCATCGCTGTCTCGCCCTGCGGTTCGTAGTAGAACGACGACCGTGAGATCGACAGCAGGCGGCATTGTGCCCCTACCGACAGGCCTGGATGGTTCTTCTCGATCATTCCGCGCCTCACTTTCCGGTCCAGGGCTTGAGCTTTCTGGACAAAAAATCGTTGGCCACAGCCAGCTCCCCGATCTTGGCGTGCAGCGCCCGCACCGTCTCCTCGTCGATCTCGGGTGCCTTCTTGCCGCCCCGCTCGAAGATGTCGGCCGCGCCGTCCAAGAGGGCCTTCTTCCACTGATGGATCATGGTCGGATGCACGCCATATGCGGCAGCCAGTTCCGACACCGTGCGCTCGCCCTTCACGGCTTCCAGCGCCACGCGGGCCTTGAACCCAGCGTCATGGTTCCTGCGTTTCTTCATGTTCTGATCTCCTCGTTCTTGGAGACCAGCAAACGTCAGATCGTAGCTTCCGTCACTGTCCGATTTTCGGGGGGTAGCTCA
>NZ_JAIHOM010000149.1 GCF_026130165.1 Spirulina subsalsa FACHB-351
CCCCTCTCCCCTGCTCCCCCGCTCCCCTGCTCCCCGACTCCCGACTCCCGACTCCCTTACTCCCCCTCTCCCGTGGGTAAGGAGAGCCGTTCTGCGTCTTGCCACAATTGATAGAGAAAATGCTCTAGACGATCACTTAAACGGGTAATAAAGATTCCCTCTTCACTCTCCGGGTCTGAAACGACCCAAGTTCCTTGTAAACAGACTTCTCTGTACTCATTGTCACAGCGCGCCAGAGTGATGGTATTGGAGGCATCGGCGTAGCCTGCTGTCGGAATGGCTAAATCCAACTCACTCCACTGGGGCAAATTCCCCGGCAACAGGAAGGATGCACTAGAGGGTTCAAGGATAATCGGAGTCCCAGAGCGCACAGCTAACAGCGTCCGTGCTGTCACCCAGTTTTCAAGGGAAACAGTCAAATGTTCTAAATAAAATCCGTTTTCCGTATAAGTCAGCTTTAACATGAATCCGTTTTCCGTTGAGAGGAAGTGCGGGGTAGGGGCGCAAGGATTGCGCCCTTGGAGACTAGAGGGCAGGGCTGCCTCATCTGGGCGGATGCCATTAACCCCCAGAGAGAGAACACACCCTAATCGCTGATGTAGTCTCCCCAGAATTGATTGGCAAAGAGGAGGGTAGGATTAGCGGGGGGTTTGGGTTGGGTGCGTAACTCCATGCCAGCTTGTTGGGGGGTGCGATCGCCTTTAAAACCATTACACCGCTCGCAAGCTATAACTACGTTGTCCCAACTGTGTTTTCCGCCCTTAGACCGGGGAATCACATGATCTAAGGTGAGTTTCTTGTGGCTCCCGCAGTATTGGCAGCGATGATGATCTCGCCGTAGGACTTCCCGACGAGTCACCGAGGGCGTTTTCCACACTCGTTCCGTACTGGCAACCGTTAGGCGAATATGGATCGGAATCCATAGCACCACACTACAAGAACGAATTTCCCAACCCTCTTGGCTGTAAAAGTCGAGAGGTTCAGCTTTTTGAGTCACTAAGAGTAAGATCGCCCGTCGGAGGTTAATCCGACTCAGGGGAAGGTAGTTTTTAGAAAAAACGACCACAGATTCCGTTAATAGTTCAGTCACACTCACGGCTACACTCCTTTTTTTAAGCCGTTATTAGACAATGAGTTGAGAAGCTACACCCAGCAACTAAAACCCCCGCTTCCTGTGGCAGGTGAAGCGGGGGATAAAGCCTGTTTAATCATTTCAGGTTATTGGGGTACAGGTTTAGACCTGTCCCGACCGCTTCTGGGTTTGGGTTTCCCATTAAAAATCCCACGGGGGATCAACGAGCCATGAATTGGGGCAAGCCGATCATCGAATCCGGCGATCGCATCAAGGGGTGTATCTGAGAGGGACTCTAACACCAGATCCCCAGCAGGCCATTCCCGGCTGACCTGTAATCCCTTGCGCCGACCCCAATCTATCGCCCAATCAATCCCTAACCCCCTTTGGGGGTCAGGGGTTGTAGTGAGGGAAATAGAGCAGTAATCAACACAATAGAGACGGTTCACAGGACTCCTCCTCGGAATCACAAGGGATAATCAAAATTTTGAACAATGGCGTTAATCCAATCACGGGACAGGATCACTGGATTTTAAAATCAGGTCGGAAAATTTCGCTTAACAGACTGGTCAAAACCCACCCTTTACATACTACACTTGTATTATGAAGATGTCCACTATTTGAGGAGAAAAATTTTCGTCATGCCTACTGTCACCAAACCTCGCAAAACGACCACTGAAATGGAAGTGACCAGTATTCGCTTAGAGAGGGAGTTAAAAGATAAGCTGAAAGCTATCTCAGGCAATATGGGTTATCAAACTTTAATCCGAGATATCCTGTGGAACTATGTTCAACAAAAATCCGGCACCCCTCGACCGACCTTCTCTAAACAAGATATTCGAGCTACCTTTGAGGCGATCGCACAAAAAGATGAGTATTGTGTTCTCAGTGGTGAATTGATTCGAGAAAATAGCCCCATGTTCCTTGGTTTGACCACCACTGGCGATCTCGTTCCCCTCAGTCCTCAAATGGTAGCCGCCTAGTTTTTACCGGGGTGGATGTTGTAGTACACAGGTTCACCCCTGAAACACCCAACCTTGACCTGTTCAGCAGGAATATCCTCTGGTCAAGGTTGGGGAATAGGCAAGGGGCAAAATGGGCTTGACGATAGGGTGATGGGAGAAGCTTGAGCCAGAGAAGTTATGTAAATCAAGCACCTGCCATATTTTTGACCCCCTAACCCGCTAGGATAGTTTCAATGAAACCCCACACTCTGCGCCCTCAGAGATCCCATGAGACTTTTACTGGTTGAAGACGATGACATCCTAGCTCAAACCCTTAGTCAAGCACTGATTGATCAAAACTATGTGGTGGATGTTGCCTATGATGGTGAGGAAGGATGGGATTATGCCCAATCCTTCACCTATGACCTCATTCTCTTAGATGTCAGTCTACCTAAACTCAATGGCATTGCCCTGTGTCAACGTCTACGTCAAGAAGACTGCCATACTCCCATCTTGATGTTAACGGCTCGGGACTCCAGTTCTGATAAAGTGACTGGACTGGATGCGGGAGCCGATGATTATGTGGTCAAACCTTGTACTATTTCTGAACTTTTTGCCCGGATTCGCGCTCTTCTCCGGCGACAAAGTGCCTCGGGTGCGCCTATTTTATCGTGGGAAGAGTTAACGTTAGACCCGAGTAGTTGTGATGTTAGCTACAAGGGACAACCTGTTGATCTCTCGCCGAAAGAATACGCTCTGTTAGAATTATTTCTGCGCAATCCCAAGCGTGTGTTTAATAAAAGCACGATTTTAGAGCATCTGTGGTCGTTTGAAGATCCTCCCAGTGATGACACCATCCGAGCGCATATTAAGGGGTTACGGCGTAAATTAAAGGCTGTAGAAGCAGATCAACTCATTGAAACGATCTATGGGGTGGGTTATCGTCTTAGAGCCTTGCCTGATAAAAAGCCGCTAGAGCCTCCGCCACCGAGTAAAGCCGAAAAAACCCGACAAGCAATTCAGGAAGCGTGGGAACAGTTTAAACCTGCCATTCTTAATCGCTTGACGGTGATTGAAGAGGCGATCGCAAGGTGGGAAAAAAACACCCTAAACCCAGACCAGCAAGAGGATGCTGCCCAACAAGCTCATAAGCTAGTCGGCTCCTTGGGAATGTATGGTTTTTCAGACGCCTCTCTACTATCCCGGCAACTCGAACACCAACTGCTCGACTTAACCACCACCTCCCCCCAAATCCTGACCCAACTGCTTCAAACCCTCCGCCAACAGATTGATCCCCCCTCAAACTTTCCCCTCGTGCTGATCATTGACCCTAATTCTGCTTGGGTCGAACAACTGACCAGCGCCGCCCCCCTGTGGTCTGTCCGGGTGGTCAGCGTGGCTCACCTCAAACAAGCCAAAACCTTCCTAAAACAAGAAACCCCCGACCTGATTCTGTTAGATCCTCAAGGGGAATGGGCGAGTTTAAACTATTTCACCACCCGTTACCCGAAAATCCCGGTCTTAGTCATGACAGTAGGCGATCGCTTTGCCGAACGTCTCACCGTTGCCCGTCTAGGAGGCCAAGGCTTTCTAGTCAAACCCTTAACCCCAGCCCAGGTCTTTCAATTCATCCAACACACCTTACAAGACCATCAACACCTCCCCAGCCATCTCCTCATAGTTGATGATGATCCCACCTTCCTCGAAGAAGTCAAAACCACCCTTATCCCAGAGGGTTTCACCATTCACACCTGTTCAGATCCCCGCCAGTCCTGGCAACTCCTCACCCAAATCAAACCCGATTTATTAATCTTGGATCTGGAAATGCCCCACATTAGCGGACTTGAACTCTGTCAAGTCATTCGTAACGATCCCACGTGGAAAGTTCTACCCATTATTCTCCTCAGTCCTGCTCTTCAGGATCAATCCTGCCCCCCAATTCCCAAACGAGGGGCTGACGACTACCTCTGTAAACCCATCAACCTCTCCCAACTCAAAACCTGTATCTGTAATCGTTTAGAACGCACTCGACAACTGCAAAATGCCACCTCAAGCCCTGCCCAAACCTAGACCAAACATTGTAGGAAGGTGATCGCCTGATGGGAACAAGACCAACTCGACGTTTCTACAACCTCAACCCGGTTTTTATCAACCATGTGTAAAATGCGGTAAATCATTAACCGATGCTCTGCCGGAAGAGAGGTTATCGTTGCCAATTCTCGCACTAAAGCCACTTCTGCCGTTGAAATCCAGCGATATTGGAGAATTTCTGAATAAATCACATAGAGGCGTTCAATCCGTTTAATATTATTCACTACTTGGTCAAAAGACAGTGAGGAGACTTGTGGCGAGTCATAGGGGTTTTGGTCTTGAGGCATTAGACAATCCTTATTCTGATCCAACTTGCCCAGATCCAATCCAGATGAGGATAGATAGGAAGACTCAATTAATTCTCTTCCTTCGGGATAGTTTACTCTGATTTCTTCATAGGATTGCGTCTTCATGACCGTCTTGCCTAGTAAACAATGAATGGGTAATTACTTAATCCCTCCTTCTGGAGGTCACTGGGAATTGAGTGGAGTTATGACTATCTATTATAGAGAGATGAAATCGTTACCACCAGTTCCCTTGAGCCTAGGAAAAGTGATCTGATGCAGCTAACGGGGACTTAAGTCAACCGATCACAGGCTGAAGTTAACTTCACCAATAAGCATTAGAGTAACACCCAAATATGAAAAACTCGGGGAGAAAAAGGGGCGTTTCCTTTTTCTCCCCGAAACGGCTAGGATGGCTCTGAGCAATGTTACCCAGGGAGCAGGGAATTGATAATTGATAATTGATAATTGACAATTGACATGAGAAACCGGGTTTTTGCTAGGGTGTATCGAGAAAACTAGACAATGAATGCAACCCGGTTTCTGGCTAAAGTTAGTCAAAGTTAGTCAATGACATTACACCCGACTCCCCTGCTCCCCGAGTTATTCAGCAAACCCTAATTATTCATTAACTCTGGGGGAGCAATGCTGGTGGTTTGCTCTTGGGGGATAACCTTTTGACTATGTTTAGAGGACTGGGACACAGATTCTGGAGTGGGTAAGGCCTCAGACTCCACAATGGCGCTCACACTTTCTTGATGAGAGGATAACCAAGCTAATCCTCCCACCGCACCCGCGACGAGGGCAGTATAACCTAAATACATATGCAGGGAGGTCACTTGTCCCGCACCTCCATTCAACCCCGGAGAATACCAAGAGGGAACGGCATTATTGGGCTGTATGGATTTGGGTAATGCCTCTGCTAAGGTCTTACCATCCAGTCCCAAGGTATTCCCTAAACGGCGAATAAAGCCCCGTAAGTAAATGTCCTCCGGCAATTGATCCAGTCTGCCTTCTTCAAGGGCTTTAATATAAAACACTTGAACTAATGTTTTACTGTGTAATTGACCAATAGACATTCCTTGGGCTTCTCGGGCTTCTTTAAGGGTTTTGCCGATTTGCTGACAAATTTCGTTGCGTTCTTGAATCGCGAGTTGGGCGCGTTGGGCTTTACTCATTCTCTTTTGGAGTTTCAGGAATTGGTTTTTCGGTTCAACAGGGGACTCGGTATCTGGTCGTAGTGTTGGGATAGGCGTAGACTGTTCCCGAGTTTCCCCGACAGGGTGAATGTCTGGGGTCTGTTCTGCCGCAGAGTCTTCAACTTCGGTGGCGGCCACATTTTTGGTATGAATGGACACGACTTTACTTTTGGGCAGATTGGGGGCCACATGATAACGCTGGGCAATTTGGCGCACGGCGATGCGAATGGCTTCCCGTCCGAGGGACTGGACTAAGGACTGAGCCTGACTTAATGCCTCTTCGGTGACGGTTTGTAGTCCGTTCATGGCCTGTTGATAAATCTCACTTTCCATCAGTTCGGCTTCAATTTGCGAAAAGAGGGATTGAACGACTCCGAGTGAGGTGACACTGTTATTAGTTGATGTTGCCGCGCCAGCCTGTGCAACTGCTAGTTGTAATTCCATAGTTCGTTCTGTCTCCGTACCCACATAAATAGCACAATCAAGATTTTGGTGATGTTGGTGTGACTCCGGCACCTACCCCCACGATCATCTGCCCACTTTTTCCCAGAGCAGAGAGGTAAATCCGGATGGTTTTGTGCAGGATGGGCGAAAAGGCCGACAAAAAAATAGGGGTGTCCGGTGAAGACACCCCCAAGGGGGAAAGTTTAGCGGTAGGGTCTAAGCCATTGGAGTGACATCAATGCGCACGATCAGATCATTAAAATCGCGATCGCCTCCTCCGGGGAGATCCTCAAATCCAATCACGTTACTGCCAAATAACAAGACATGATCCACCCGATCCGGATTGGCTCCAATGAAGGGGAAGTAAGCCACAATATTACTGGTTCCCTGGATGTTTTGAGGATTGACAGCCATCAGATCCTGAGTGGTTCCATTGACCACAATAAACGGTGCATAAAGCGCTCCAGCCGCAAAGACACTAGAGAACTGCGCCACATTTTGATTCCCCACATTAAAGGAAATATCGGGAACTCGGTTTTCAATGGCCGCTTGAGCGTATCCGGCCTCACCGGGCGCAATACCATTCACCCGACCACTGGGGTCATCAATGCGATAGAGGTTGAAATTGTTGGTAAAGGCCGCCTCACGATAGAGGGTAAAGGTAGCCCTCACGTTTCCTTGCAGACCTCGCAAATCAAGGATTTCCTGTTCCGGTTGGAGTTGGGTTTGTCGTCCGTCAAATTGAATCCCCAAGGGAATCCCCCCGGTTTGCTGTAGGGATAAGGACAACTCGCCAAAGTTCAGGGAATATTGACCTGCTGCCGTTTGAGAGACAGATAGTTGAGGACTGTTGAAGGCAACGACCCCATTGGGACCAATGAGGTCCACCCCAAAGACCTCGCCGGGTCGAAGATCGGTAAAGATGGAAACTTGTTGATCTGCGCCAAAACCACCGGGTCGGAAGATGCCCGGTAAAACCGAGAAGAGGGATTGTTGACCCGCGAGTTCCCCAGTGACTGAGAAGCGGGAAACTCGGATTTCGGAGATATTTCCGGCATTGGTTCCGGTGAGACGGAATTCTAAGTTATCCGGTTGTCCGGTGCCTAAACGGAATAAACGACTGGTGGGGTCATAGAACAGAACATCCCCGGCCGGAGGAGGCACAGGAGGCCCAGGAGGAGTGGGAGGCTGTCCGTCTGCGGTTACGTTACCGGAAATGGCAAAATCAAATAGTCCAGTAATGGTGGGATCATTGGCGGCAAATCGGACGGTGCCTTGGAAGGTGCCGAGATTGGCACTATTGACAGCTAGACCGAAACTGGTGGACTGATTTGGACCCACGACGGGGTTAAAGCCTTGGGTATTGAGGCTAAAGGCGGGGGTGTCTACGGTAGGGACGGCTAAGATTAGGTCATCTAAGCCGTTGTTGGTGATGGTAAAGGTGGTAAATTGCCCGGGTGCGCCGAGAGCGAGGGTGCCTAAACCGATGGGGGAGGTGGTGCCGTCGGCGATGACTTGTTCTCCTCGTCGAACTTCGATTCTGGGCGATCGCACAATCCCCTGAACTGTAAAATCAAAGGGTTGAACAATATTGGGATCATCCACCCCAAAACTCACCACACTGGACACTTGACTATTGAGATTATTCAAGTTCCCGCTATTGAGGGCAACGGTAAAGCTCGTCGTTTCATCGGGGGCGAGAACCGATTGAAACCCGGTTTGATTGAGGGTGAATAAATTGGGGTTAGCAATGGTCGGAGTTCCCAAGTTCATGGTTGTCCGACCGACGTTGGTAATTTGGAAGGTGGTGGCAACGGTCGCCTGATTAAAACTAACATCAGTAATGGCGAGAGTTGTTCCATCTAAAACGACTTGATTGGTGTCTAATCGTTCAACTCGAATCTCGGGAAATAGGGTTTCATTGAGGAAAAAACGCAGCCCAATTTCTTCTTGTTGAACCCCGACTAAAGCATCCGGTCTACCATCTCCCGTTAAATCACCAAAGGCAATGGTAGACCGTTGTCCTCTCGGTCCACCGGGTAACTCATTAAAGGATCTAAATGGGTTAATATCATCTCGCTGGACAAAGTTGGGAGACTGAATTGTTCCGGTGTTTTGATAATAAATAATTTTGCCGTCTCTTTGCCCAATAAAGACATCATAGGTCTGCGAATTACTATATTGCAGAAAGCTCGGATATAAAATCTCAAAAGGCTCTGTGCTATTAACTGGCCCCACACCATTTAAGGGATTTTCTGCTCCTGTTCTGGGAGCAAAGCTGATTTCATTAAGTGAAATTTGCCCGTCTAAGTTGGTGTCTTGGGTCGTGTTTTGATAATAAACAATATAGGGATCTGTTGGGTTAGCCCGGTTATTATATTGGCCAATAAATAAATCTACCCTACCATCCCCATTAATATCGACAAAGGTGGGGGCGGCGTAGGCTGTGGCGGCAGTGATCCCAAACAAATTTCCCTGTACCGTGGAACGATCCGCGTCGGCCCGATTGAGTTCTCCGGTGCCTCCTGCTGAATTGGGGATGGGCGCCCTAAATTGGGGATTGGTGGCTGAACCAATATTTTGGAAAAAGAAGATTTCTCCATCGCCAGCCCCAAGGAATAAATCAAAGTCTCCATCGCCATCAACATCGGCAAAGCTAGGGATGAGGGGAGTTCCAAATTGGGTATCTATCGGATCTTCTATGCGAATAAATCGGAAAGGGTCATTCGACTCCCCGGTGAGGTCTTCATATTGACCGTCTTCGTTGAGTTTGAAGAAGGCCACTCTGCCTGCATTCGTCCCGATTACGGCTTCTAACTGACCGTCTCCCGTTAGATCCACAAAGGTAGGGGCGGTGAGCGCTCGTGAGGTTGTATTAACTAATACCAGCCCATTATTAACGACTGGATCATTAACAGGAGTTTGGAGAGTAAAAACGTTTTCCGCCATGATGGTTGATGCTCTGTAAAACTAGGTTAGGGATAGGAGATAGCTAGAGGCTGGGTCTAGGGCAAAACGATGAATGCTCAAAGGTTTATCGTGAGTTAGGATGCACTGGGCATATTGTAGGGCGGTTTGCCCTGATTGGTCATCATTTTTTACGAGAACATGAAGGCGTAAATCCACGGACATGGGGGCATCATCTACCGCGCTACAGGCTGGGTGCTGCCCTAGCCAGTCAGTTGTTCTGAGCGGGTCTATCCCCTTAAGGCTTTTGATTCGAGCAGTCTCCTTCTGTTATAGCATGAGCTTTCTGCTGACCTGATATTCAGATCAAAGGGAACTCGGCGAGGGAGGGGGATGAGACAATCCGAGGATGTGAGTGTGAGGACTAAAAGTGAACGTTGAACAACAAAGGTGAACGTTCGTCCCGGATGTTGCTTTGCCGGGGGAAGTGGGCTAATTCCCCTGCCAGTATAGAGGATTGTCCCCTATACTAGCTTGATTTGCTCCGCGTTCGAGTTCGTCTTCTAAAAACGTTAAATTCGGCTCAGAATTGGGCTGGGATGGGTTAGAGAGGGGAGAATCAAGGGGGTGGAGTTGGTCGGGGGAAATGGTGGGAATGGGTTGTTGTTCGAGGGTGATCAGTTGACAAATTTCGTCGGTCATGAAGCCTAATACCATTGGACGTAAGGCGTTGGGGATAATTTGCACGTCGTACAGTTCACTGATTACGCCGTCGATTTGTAGCCAGTGGTCGATGATTCCGGTGTTGAGGTTAATCCAGAGGAGGCCACATTGGGCGATCGCATCTTTGGCGGTCAATCGGTCTTCAAGTTCCAATCCGCTAAAGGTTTGCTCGCCTCTGGGTTTGGATAGTCCCACAATAGCCCAATCCTGATAAAAGGTTAAACCGCGTAAATAGCCCGGACAGAAGGTTACAGGTTCAAATTGACCTAACACGGGGTCAAAGTAGCCGAAATCGCCTGTTCCTGAGTTCAGAAGCCATAATTTTCCTCGATACCAGCGCGGGGAATGGGGCATGGAGAGGTTAGTCAGGATCACCTCGTTGGTTTGCATATCCACCACACATCCCCCATCCTGTCGTCGTTGTCGCCACCCGGCGGCCACATCGGAACGACTGACGGCTGTGACGTAGCGGGGTTTGCCGTCTACGAGGGCGAGGCCGTTGAGGTGACAGCGATCTTCGGGAACCAGTTGGGTAATAAAGGGGGGTTGCCAGAGGGGGGTGAAACTATGGCGATCGCTGACGGTGGCGACACAACTAAAGAGGGTGTTGACGAAGATGGGGCGATCGCGTTCATCCACTACCAGATCATGAACATCTATATCTCCCGTTGTGTAGGCAATGCGAGGAATATATAGTTGATCATAGCCCTTATGAAACTGTCCCCCGGTTAACACATTATCCAACTGCCACAACTGGAAGCGGGTACTCATCCAGAGGCGATTCGGTTGGCTAAACAATCCCATCGGGCGCTGAAACAGACGCTCAAAAATGGACAAGGAGCCATCGGGTTTCATGCCAAGGAGGAAAAGGCGGTTGGTTTGATAGGTGGTAAAGGCTAAACTAATTTGCTGTTGCGCTAACCACGGGATAAACTGGCGAGAGCAGCTAAAGCTAAGAGGGGGGACGGTGTTTGCTTGGGTCATGGATTCAGTAATCAGTGATCTGATTAGTGATTAGTGATGATGCGTTGCCAATCTAACACAAACCCCGGCAGAACATTTTCCCCAGCTAATGGGCGAGAATTCGGCCAAATCTCCACCCCTTGACTAGGCCGATAGATTTCCACCTGTTCCTGTTGTGGGTTAATCAACCAGCCCAACTGAGTCCCATTGTCGATATATTCTTGCAACTTGTCTTTTGACACTCCACTGCCTAAAGGCGAGTGGATTCTTTCCTCATAGACTCTTGTCTAGCCAATCAGAAATTGACCCCGACAGAACGTCTCCGAAAGCATTTTGAATCACGGGCTGTCCGACCGCGAT